>NZ_JBFUJC010000125.1:0-8410 GCF_056401595.1 Paenisporosarcina sp. P4_E4_2
GTTCATAAATCCATTCGCATAACCATTCACCGTATAAAATTCGTTTTCGCCGTCTAAATCCAAATCAAATCCATTCATGATCATGTTCAATTCTAACGCTGGTTCTCTTGGCTTTTTTGGATCGATAATAAAATTACCATATAACCCTTTATGAATATGTCGAGCTAAAGGCATGACATGGCAATGGTAAATTTGTAATCCATATGGTTTTGCTTCAAATTCATACGTGAATGTCTGTCCGGGATATATAGACTCCAATCCATCCATTTCTGGTGGGTGAATTCCATGAAAATGAATCGAGTGAGGATGACTGCCTTTATTAATAAAGTTGAAACGTAAAAGATCACCCTCTGTACAACGAAACGTCGGTCCAGGAATCGTTCCGTTATATGTCCATCCAGGAAATTTAATCCCTTTTGCAATTTCTATTTCTTTATCAATAGCTTCAACTTCATAAACACGTAACGTTTGCCCATTTGGTAGCACACTTACTGTGCCATAATCAAACGTTGTAAGTGCTTTTTCAGCCATCTTATAGCCTTCACTTTTTGAAACATCCGTCATTGTATTACTGTGATTCATGTTGCCGTGCTTATTACCACTGTGTGTAGCTGCTTTAATAACGGGATTTAATCCAGTCATTGTACTTAACAAATAACTGCCTGCTACCCCAATGACCCCGGCAGATCCCAACTTTAAGATGTCGCGTCTAGAAACGTTGTTTTCTTCGCTCATTGTTTGACCCTCCTCAAAAAAGTTTCCCTTAGGAAAGTTTATTGTTATTACACATACTTTATTCCTGAAGTAATCTTTTTGTCAATGACTATTTTTTTTTATTAAATAAAAAAATGTTTTATGATTGCAAGGTTGTTATTTTGTTATATTCTTGAGCAGAAGAAAAAGCACCCAACTTAATTAAGAGTGAAACTTGTCCTATTTTTTAACCTCCAATAATTTGGATTGTTAGTTTGAAGATACTGTTATCAATTCAGTCGGATTTATTGGATGCCAAACCCACGAGAGCTCTTAGTCCAATTTACCTTGTAGAAATCGAGTCGCATAAAAATAAAAAAGCACTGCAATTTGAATTGCAGTGCTAATTGTTTTTATTTGATTAACGTTTTAATATGTTAGTTCTTCTTTTGTACATCAATACGGAACACGTTACCCTTTTGTTGGGACCTTTTTTTGTCTATTTAAGACATATTTTTCGCGTAGAAGATTTCATCCATTTCTTTTTTCAGCTTCTTCGTAATCTCAATCTTTTCTTCTTCAGATAACTCATCTTCCTTGTACCCGAATAAGTAATTGTTAAGGTCAAATTTCTTCAGTTTACATTTTGTATGGAAAATGTTTTCCTGATAGACATTCACATCGATCATTTGGAAAACGTCCTGAACACTTTTAGGAATGAAATTTTGAATGGAATTGATGTCATGGTCTATGAAAAGTTTATGACCTTTCACGTCTCTCGTAAAGCCACGCACGCGGTAATCCATGACCATTACGTCTGTTTCAAAAGAGTGAATCAAATAGTTCAGAGCTTTTAATGGAGAAATCTCTCCACATGTTGAAATATCGATATCTGCACGGAATGTACTGATTCCTTCGTCAGGATGGTACTCAGGATATGTGTGAACCGTTATATGACTTTTGTCCAAATGACCTACTACTGTATCAGGAAACGGCCCAGGAGATTGCTTGAATGATTCCAATGGTGATTCATCGACCGGTCCTTCAGAAACAAGAATCGTCACACTCGCACCTTGAGGCTCATAATCTTGTTGCGCAATATTTAAAATGGTTGCCTCAATCATATCTGACACGTTGGTCAAGATGTTCGTAAGACGCTCTGCATTATATTGTTCGTCAATATAGTTGATATAAGCCTCGCGCTCTTCCTTAGTTCTTGTGTAGCATATATCGTACATGTTAAAACTTAATGTTTTGGTTAGATTGTTAAAACCATGTAATTTAATTCTTTCATTTGGCGTTAAACTCATATTATGTAATCCCCTTCTCAACTAAATTTTAGACAAATTTTGCACAGTAATTAAAAAATTTTTTGTGAAAAAAGCCATATTTTTCACATGCTATATTTTTCCCGAATTCATTATTGTGAAACATACAGTCAATTATATCACTTTTTACAAAATGGCAAATTCAATCATTTTATATTCTTTAAGTCACGGCATAATAGTATAGAAAACGTGAAAAACTTTCCCATTTACTCAAGTGTAAGTTTTTTAATAAGGCACAACATATGAACTAAGAGGTGATTGTATGGTGAAACTTATTCATATGTTAGTGATATTCTGTTTTTTATTTCCTACTATATCGAATGCGGCACCAACTGATTCTACAGTTAAAGTCGCCTACATTAAGGACGGCTATTTGTGGATAAACGATAAAGGTTTAGACAAAAAAGTGACAGATCAAAAATCAAATTATCCTTATCCCCCACAGTGGTCTTTTGATGGTAAAATGCTTCTTTATCAAAAAGAAGTAAGGGCTACCATTAATGAAAGTCAAGGTACTGAAAATGAATTGTGGGTCTATGATTTACAAACCAAAAAGCACCGTAAAATTTTTTATGATGGACACGATCCAAAATGGTCGCCAACTGAAAATATTGTGGCTTTTCAAAGTGACGGTGTTTTAAACATATCTGACTTAACCAGTTTTTATAATATCGCTCTAGGAGTCGACGATTATGAATGGCAGCCGAATGGAAAGGGCTTTATCGCATCATCAAGTGCTTCCTTGAGGCCAGATGGATGGACACATCCAATCCTATATACCATTTCATTAAAGGGTGGTTATCAAAACATCAGTGACTTAACAAAACATGTGAAAAAATTTTTAGTTATTCCAAAAGAACTTAAGAAAAATGATGTAAAAATCCCTTCAATCAATGCCCAATCGTTTGCTTATTCACCAAATAACAAATGGATATCTTTTATTGTGTCACCAACTGCTTCCTGGGCTATGGACAGTGATATGCTTTGTGTAATTTCTGCAGAAGGGAAAGAATTTACCGTACTCGACGAGGTAATCCTCGAGTTCCAGCCGAAGTGGTCATTTAAGGACAGTTTACTCGGTTATATCGCAGGCGGAGGGCGAATCGTATTTGGTTTCAAAGATAAGGATTTAAATGTAACTGAACTCCCTGCATACCATACTTTGACCCTTACTCCCAAAAACTATGCAGACATGGGATTTACATGGGTCAACGACCGTTCTCTTATCGTATCCAGAGTAAAAGAAACTGACTGGTCAAATGACCCTAAAAAACGACCCAAACCAACATTATATTTTGTGACTCTAGACAGTCAGAAACAAATCCAAATAACAATGCCTTCTAAAGATCAAGGAGATTATAACCCACAATTCCTGCCCTCGATAAACAAAATCACTTGGATAAGACAAATCGATATCGCTTCTACCAAAGGGGATTTGTGGGTAGCCGAACCGAATGGGGAAAATGCACAAATATGGATACAAGATATCGGACCGTACTCCTTTTATCCTTCAAAATGATGGTTAGCTTAACAAAGTGAAAGCCAACTCTGGAAACATAAAAAAACCATCCACACGGATGGTTTTTTTATTATTTTATTAATATAGATTTCTTTAATTGATCCAATCTTGCTACTTCTTCTTCCATTACATGAAGTCGTCTATGAATGCGATAAAAAATAGGTACGATTAATAACCACCACATAAATTCACTTCCTTCCTATAAATCTAAAGGTATCAATCCATCCCGCCACCAGTATAGTTGTTGTTATCACCCATCCGGTAATTCGAATCATCGCCTGGCTTTGCATGTGGGTGTGTTAATCGAAGTGGATAATTATTGATTTTCTTTCTTTTCCAGTCAATGTAAACGCCCATGCCGAAAAGCAAACCTAATATAACTCCAAAAAACCAACCCAATGTAATCCCTTCCCTTCATTTTTGGAAAAATAAATACAAATCCATACTGCTTCTATTTTCAACCGCTGTGATGCAGTACAAATTTAAAATACATTTAAGTTTGCAGGATTGTTGAATAGTGATGAAGAATATTATAGTGACAATTACAAATATTAGGAGGTGCTTCATGGATGCTTTYACGCTAACAGGGTTATTCATTGCCTTTGCCAGTTATCTATTTATTACCCAATTTTACTTTAAAAAAAGACTGAATATAAAAAGCAAATGGAGAGGAATGATTTCTCAAGATAGAAACCGTTATATACTTGCTTTCGAGTTTGTTATTTGTTTTTTATTTTTTGCAAGTATGATGAGCTTGGCTGAGAAGACATCCAATCAAACAAATTTAGGATTAATTTTGACTACTCCCATGTTTGCTCTGTTTTTTTTACTGGGGATAACTCGCGGATTTGAGGAATGGCTTTTACATCGGGAAGAAAAGGCTTACTATTATGAATGGTTAGGTTCAATTTTGATTTTAGTAATATTTTTAATTATCTTCATAGGACAACAAGCATAATCTAAGACCTACTATGTGTATTTTATATAAAACACAGTAAGAAAAGAACAGTAATTAATTTTTTTATTCTGAATGAATTGACATCAAAAAAAACAAACACCGGAGCGAGACCCCAGTGTTTGTAAAATCCAAGTTTAAACCTTCGTATCAAGCCTCATCACATAAAACCCGCTCCATGCAAAAACGATTGATGCCAGATAAAAGATACTGCCAATCGTCAGAAAATCGACTAAATAGCCTGTTCCAATCACGGCAACGGCAGCTCCTATAGAGGTCCAAACATGATAACGACCGATTTCCTTCCCAGCCGTTTCTTTTTGAACGATACGTGCCAGAATCGTTTTTTCAGAGTTTTTTTGGACGGCACCTAGTAAACCCATGATTATTTGAAGTACGTAGATATGCCAGATTTCAAAAGCCAATGGGAACACCAGCAAAATCAATGCCATCCCCCATGAATAAATCATTAAAAGAATTTTGTCTCCTGCTTTGTCAGCGAATTTCCCTATTACAGGATAACTTAGCGCAGCAGTTAATGCGAAAAGCCCATAAGCCCATCCGAACTGGACGTAGCTGTTCCCCACATTTTTTAGCAGCAATATATAAAACGGAAAAATCATGCTTGCTGCCATTCCAACTGTACCTTGATAAAGTATAAATTTTCTTGCATTCATTTGTGATACTCCTCATAGAAAAGATTCATGAAGCGCTCTTCTGGATCGTATTTTTCTTTCATCTCGAAGAATTCATTTGTTCTCGGATATGCTTTTTCCAGCTGTTTCCTGGTCGGATAGTGATAATAAGGCAAATAATAGCTCCCATCATGGTCCAGCGTTACATCAATCATTTTTCTGATGATTTGACCTGTGGATTCTATACTCTCTTCACTCTTGCCTTGATTAATAAGAATCACGAGTGCAAACATGTCATCTTTTGTGTAAGACATTACAGATTCTTCATTTTGCCCCACGTAGCGCACTGTGATGTTCAATAAGTTTATCTCTTTTTCATCTTTCAGCAATTTTCTCAAATCATCGATATACGAAGAATACTGATCAATCGGAACAAAATATTCCTGTAGCACTTCTGTGTTTGTAGCATTATCATAATCCATAAAAGTTGTCTCAGACCGCATAACATTATTTCTGGACATATATGAATGCTCCAACCGGTCATTATATCCTTCTTGGATATTCCAGAACGTATTTTYACCCCAACCACTCAGACGCGAAAGACCAAGGAAAAATTTAGGGATGGCAATGATACTTTCCCGTTTCAACGAAGTGTAATCTTCTAAATTTGATTGATCAGAAGCAGTAGAAAAATCAGTTACATACATATCCGTTAAAAAGCTATCTGGTGCTACTGAGATTCTGGCAAGATGCATTTTTACATCATCATTTTGCAAAACATTTTTTGTGAAATACGATGTGTATTCATCGTAAGAAATTGATTCTGTATGTACTTGATAAAGTTCGTCTTCTGTCAATTCCAAGGTCACATCTAAGATAACTCCGAAAAGCCCGTAGCCACCGATTACTAGTTTAAACAACTCTGCATTTTCATTCCGGCTCACATTGATTATTTGTCCTTCAGCATTAAGTAACCGAAATGATTCTATCGTTTCAATCAGCGTATGATGGCGGATATCACGGCCATGAACATTCACGCTCATTGACCCCCCAACAGTGAAAATGTTTTGCGATTGACTGACTTTTAAAGCTAGACCGTACGGATTTATGTAAGATTGAATATCAGCCCATGTCACGCCACTTTGTACTGTAATGAGCTTATTTTTTTCATCCAGGTTGAGAATTTTATTATATTGCTTCATGTCGAGCATTATCCCCCCTGGATAAAGGGTTTGACCACCTTGACTGTGTTGCATACCTGCTATCGAAATCTTCTCGTCCTTCAGATCCGCCTTACGAACAATACTTTGGATTTCATCTTCACTATCGGTTGATTTCACGGATTTCATTTTGACAGGTAACAGACGTCCTCTATCTTCTTGTGTCAGATTGGCTTGTTGAGACTGATACATGGTAAAGGAAGAAGCCAATACTACCGCATATATTACGATTGCTAAATATCGAATTTTGATCATTCTTAACCTCCAAAGCTCTATAAAAAGAAATAGGCTGCCTAAGCAACCATGATAGTGAGCTATACATTTATCTCCATTTTCCTCTTCCTGACAACATATTGAAAGCTATTTCTTCCCCATCAATTGAAAAATTCCAACCAACTTGGATAATCATACTGCCCATTCGAAATTTGAAAGAATTTCCCCATGAATCCTAAGTGAACTATTCCATGTTCATAAGGCAATGCTTGCACCGAATAAGTGGAAAATAGATAAAAGTTTATTCTTTCTAATTCTATATCTTTTGGAATCTTAATACCGGTCGTTTCTTCACTGAATTCTTGGTATTCTTGATTACTTGGATTGGATATGAAAGAAATGACTAGTAGAGACAATACAAGTAGAAAGGCGATGCGTTTCATTCTTGTCATTCACTTTCACTCCCATCTCAACCATTCAATCTCATGGCACAAATGCGTTTTCATATCATATGTGTCATCTGTAAATTTCGCAAAAACCACTTCTGATGGTCGTTCCACACCTAATCTTAAAAGCCTGCTTTTTTAAGACCTTCTGAAAATGATTTATCGATTTGTTTTATTTCATCAAGACCAACGACAATATCCACTATTGGTTTTGCCATTAGCCCTTTAATGGATGTACTGCCGATGTGTTCAATCCTGCTACTTTCAAGCTTGGTGTGATTTYGTATTTCATGTTTTGTCTTAAGAAATTCCGTATCCCATTCATTTGAATGAGGTGCTAATATGATCTCATCCATGGATCGGTTAACAGCGTCTGCAAAATCAATCATGGGTGTACGATGTGGTTCCTTGTTCGATTTACTCTCATTTTCCAACGCATGATTCCCCTTTTGTCAATCAAGACTGAGTCATTCGTCCACAAATCCACTCGTATCCTCATCAAAATATCCATTTAAAAATCCTGCAAAAGTATGACTTTCAACGTATTTGAATTGAATTAGGCATACATAAATACGCCACCAAATTAATCTTAAATAAGCCTGAAACAGTCCATTATTTTGAAGATTCACACTATGATACGACCATAATGGATACTCGCTACCAGTTCGTATTTATCTTCACTTTAAAGAAATTTGATGATAAAGCCACCAATTAATCTGCCCCTTTAGTTCAATAAGAAAAAAGGCTTTACCCCTTATTGAGGTAAAGCACCCGCTAGTTGAATAAGGTATACAATTAATAACTAATATTTTCACATTTTTCCAAGTTTAGAACCCTTGGCCTAACCTAGGGTTTTCATTTCTACAACAAAAGCAGAAACAGTTTTTAAACTGCTTCCGCTCTTTTCACTTTCTTACTTTTTCTTATTGATAAATAGTTTACCAGTCGCTATTTTTCTTGTTTCATTTCCATAACCATCTGAAACCGTTACTTCTACTTCTGCTCCGGCTACCTTCACATTGGAGGTTGCCTTGTAATAGCCCACATAATGACCAGGGGATGTTTCCATCATTGGAAATTCAGATGCAGTACTTGACAATTTATTTGTTGTATTTTTTGTGTTCGTTAACATTCTAAGCGCGAATACAGGTTTTAAGCCAGCCTCACTGTCAAATTCCACCTTAACTGTTTCACCTGATTTCAAGTACTTGTCTGTTGCTGGTTGTAAATTTTTTATAGAAGGAGCAGTAAGTTTGGCATCCACCAATACCGATTTTTTCGTTTTATTACCTGCTTTATCCTGGGCAATGACATGAATTGTATTTACTCCTTCTGATAAAAGGACTCGATGAGAGTATTTGCCGTTTGTAACTTCTGCTTGTTGACCATTTACTTTCACCC
>NZ_JBFUJC010000126.1:0-8374 GCF_056401595.1 Paenisporosarcina sp. P4_E4_2
CTCCACAAACATCATATATCGTAACTGATATGCTAAGAGATGTTTTATCTGAAGGTACTGGTAGACGGGCGCAATCGGAATTGAAATTCAATTCTGATTTTGCAGCTAAAACGGGAACAACAAATAATGCACACGATGTTTGGTTCATGGGATATAACCCTTCTATTACACTTGGTGTATGGCTAGGTTACGATACTCCAACCAATTTAAATATTTCGAATGGCACTTATCAACAACCAGGAACTCGCGTCAATATGTTATGGGCTAGATTGATGAATAGTTCATATGATGTGAATCCTGAACTGGTGGACCCAGCTGCCGAGTTCAAGCGGCCTAAAGGCGTTGTCTCTCGTTCATTCTGTGCAATTTCAGGAATGTCTCCATCAGAAGAATGTTCTCGTGCAGGTCTTGTTAGATCTGATTTATTCAATGCCAACACTTACGTATCAAGGAAAGCAGATGATAGCTTCGTCTCATCATCTTACGTCATGATCGATGGCAAACGTTATCGCGCACTTTCGTCAACACCTAGCGAATTTGTCGTCAGTGGTGGAGTTGGTGTAAACAAAGACTTTATTAATCGTATGTTTGGCAATATCAACGGTGATGCAAGTAAGCTTTTTCCTCAAAATTCCAGTTTTGCAGACCGGGTAGTATCTGAAGATACATTCGATGCTGATGGGGCTTCACCGGGATCAGTTTCTGCTTCCATTTCAGGAAGAACTCTAACTTGGTCGAATTCCGCTTCCAAAGATGTCGTTGGATACCGAGTGTTCAAAAGTACTGGTGGCAATGCTTTGTTAACTTCCGTCAAAGAAGCAAGTGGCAACTCGTATCAATTGAGCAGCCCAGGCACATACTTCGTGGTTGCTGTGGATATTACAGGGAACCAATCTCCCGCATCCAATATGGTAAATGYAGAAGCACCTGAACCAGAACCTAAACCTGGTACAGAACCAAAGCCGAAGCCAGATCCAAAACCTAAACCGGATCCGAAACCTAAGCCGCCTCCAGTAGAGCCACCTCCAGTAGAACCACCTCCTGGAGATGGTGAAGGAGCATAAAATTAAAAAGCAGTGAAACTTATCAGCATCGATAAGTTTTACTGCTTTTCTATTTGTCTAGCTTCAAGCGCTAGCCCTCGCTTCCGCTTCACTCGGTCGGAGTCAGGCAATGGCCAGCTTCACATTTCAAAGTGTCTAGATAAAATGACGTGATACGCTTTTCAATAAAGAAATGCCAACAGCTAGCACTGCAGTAGTGCAAACTGTTGGCATTTTCATTAATCTTCCATTGTAGATAAATCGCCTGTTGGTAAATCAAGTTCCCACGCTTTTAACACACGTCTCATGATTTTCCCACTGCGTGTTTTCGGTAGCTTGTCTTTAAATTCAATTTCACGCGGAGCAGCGTGTGCAGCTAAACCTTTTTTAACGAACTGTTGTATATCAGCAATCAATTCGTCCGAAGGTTCAACACCTTCTTTCAATGCTACGAATGCTTTAATGATTTCTCCACGAACTGGATCCGGTTTTCCGATTACACCCGCTTCGACAATTGATGGATGCTCGAGAAGCTTGCTTTCCACTTCAAATGGTCCTACGCGTTCGCCAGAAGTCATGATGACATCGTCAATACGCCCTTGGAACCAGAAATACCCGTCTTCGTCCATGTAAGCAGAATCTCCTGAAACGTACCATTCATCGTTAAGGAAATACGATTGATATTTTTCAGGATTATTCCAGATTTGACGCATCATTGATGGCCATCCTTTTTTAAGTGCCAAGTTCCCCATTTGATATGGAGGCAACTCAACCCCACGATCGTCCACGATAGCTGCTTTCACACCTGGAATTGGTTTGCCCATTGATCCAGGGCGAATTGGCAAGCACGCATAGTTACAAATCATCTGAGCGCCTGTTTCTGTCATCCACCATGTATCATGTATACGATGGCGGAATACTTCTGCTCCCCATCTGATTACTTCTGGATTCAATGGTTCGCCGACAGATAAAACGTGACGCAGTGAAGATAAATCATATTCCTTCACTAAAGCGTCGCCAGCTCCCATCAACATACGGAAAGCGGTTGGCGCACTATACCAAATCGTTACACCGAAGTCTTCAATCGCCTGGTACCATGCATCAGGAGAAAAACGTCCTCCTAACACAACCATTGTTGTTCCAGTTAACCATGGACCAAAAATTCCATAAGAGGTCCCTGTTACCCAACCTGGATCTGCTGTGCACCAGTAAATATCCTGCTCTTTTAAATCCAAGACCCATTTTGCAGTCTGATAATGTTGTACCATCGCTTCCTGTACGTGTAATACACCTTTAGGCTTGCCAGTTGAACCAGACGTATAATGAAGAACCAATCCATCTTCTTTATCGAGCCACTCCACTTGGAAATACTGTGAAGCAGTTTTCAAATGTTTCATAAAATCTACTGTTTTATTATCTTCTTCCACGTTTTCGCCGACTAAAAGGATTGTTTCCAGGTGAGGTAATTTATCWACCGGAATACGATTTAACAATTCAGGGGTCGTCACAATCGCTTTTGCTTTACTGTCCACTAAACGATCGTAGACTGCACCTTCCATAAATGCCTCGAACAATGGTCCAACAATTACACCCATTTTTAGAGCACCGATTAACGCAAAATACAATTCAGGCGAGCGCGGCATGAAAATAAATAAACGGTCACCTTTTTCAAGATTTGTATGGGCCTTCAAGGCATTTGCTGCTTTGTTTGTCCATTTTTTCATTTCATTGAACGTATAAGATTCTTTGCGAATTGCATCTTTGTAATAAAGAGCGATTTTGTTTTTTCTGTCTGAATTTGCATGACGGTCAATGGCTTCGTGCGCCACGTTCATACGACCTGTCACATGCCAACTAAACGCCTTTTCTGCCTCTTTCCAATCGAAATTGGCTGCAGTTTCGTCGTAGTTTTGGAGTAAATAATCTCCTTGAACGACCGGAAGTACTTCAAGTTTCATTTCTACCACCCTCTCAATTACGATACAAATACTAGTTTACATTAAATTGAAAGTAAATGGCGAATAATTTTACTTTTTTGACTATGACTCTTCTAATCAAATTGAAAACGTTTTCCTAATGTTTTTTTCATGTATAATGAAACTACGTAATTCTTTTCAGGTGGTGTACAAATGGATCATAAAAAAACCTATAATGCCATGGAATTGAAAACTAGACATGGCCATTTAATTATCGAAGGACCTATATCATCAGCAGATCTTGCACGTTACGACTTTCATGATGATTTGGTGGCATTCCGACCTCCTGCCCAGCAACATAAGGCAATCATCGAAATTGCCAAGTTGCCAGAAGGCAGAATTCTGATAGCTCGTGACAACATGACCATTGTGGGCTATGTAACATTCTTGTATCCTGACCCTTTGGAACGTTGGTCGAAAGGGCAAATGAGCAACTTAATTGAACTGGGGGCCATTGAAGTCATTCCAAAGTTTCGTGGAACCGGTGTCGGAAAGAGCTTGCTTCACGTTTCGATGATGGATGATGCAATGGAAGATTATATCACCATTACTACTGAGTATTATTGGCATTGGGATTTAAAAGGTACTGGACTGAATGTATGGGAGTACCGAAAAGTGATGGAAAAAATGATGAATGCAGGTGGATTGGAATACTTTGCAACCGATGATCCAGAAATCAGCTCCCATCCGGCCAATTGTTTAATGGCTAAAATTGGTGCGCGCATTGACAATGAATCCATTCAACGCTTTGATCAGTTACGTTTTATGAATCGATTTATGTATTAATCCGCAAAGGAGTTTTTGACATATGATTGTGGAACAAATGATGAAAACAAATGTCCTGACCTTACAGCCTTCAAATTCGATTAAAGATGCAATCAGTCTCCTTCGTGAAAGTAAAATCAGACACTTGCCGATTACCGATAATGAAGGCAAAGTAGTAGGGATTGTATCAGATAGAGATATCAAAGATGCCACACCTTCCAATCGGATGGTAGGACATAATCAGGATATATACTCAACACCTCTTGAAGAAATTATGACGAAAAATCCTATAACCGGACATCCGCTGGACTTTGTTGAAGAAGTTGCCACGATTTTCTATGATCAACAAATAGGGTGTCTGCCCATCGTCAGTGGTGGTAAATTAGTTGGTATCGTTACAGAAACAGATTTATTATATAAATATATTGAATTAACAGGCGCCCATCAACCAGGTTCTCAAATTGAGGTTCGTGTACCGAATAAACCTGGTATATTATTTGAAGTTTCCAAAGTTTTTCATGATCATAATTCAAATGTATTAAGTGTTCTTGTGTATCCAGATATCCAAAATGACAACAACAAGATCTTGGTATTCCGTGTAATGACGATGAACCCTCTCGGAATTATTGAAGATATACGTAAAGAAGGTTTCGATGTGCTATGGCCGAACATGCCGGGAATGACAAACTAAAAAAACATGCGGTTTATATATATTCGGATGATCAATTGGGCTACAAATTTTCTGAGAACCATCCATTCAATCAGAAAAGGCTGACTTTGACCACCGATTTGTTGCGAAAAATGAATGCGCTTACAGATGAAGACATCATCGCTCCCCGCATTGCAACGGATGACGAGCTATTGCTTGCGCATGATGCACGATATATTGATATCGTCAAAAAAGCGAGCAAAGGGCTTGTCACTTCTGCAGAAACAGAGAGTTACGGTATTGGGACCGATGACACTCCTATTTTTCCGAATATGCACGAAGCCAGTGCTCGTTTGGTCGGTGGCACGTTAACTGCCGTGGAATATGTAATGGAAAATAAAGCTTCGCATGCCCTAAATCTTGGTGGCGGACTGCATCATGGCTTTCATGGGCGCGCATCTGGATTTTGTGTCTACAATGACAGTTCGGTCGCTATTAAATACATACAGCAGAAGTATAAAGCCCGTGTACTATATATTGACACGGATGCTCATSATGGAGATGGTGTACAATGGAGCTTTTATGAGGATCCTGATGTTTGTACAATCTCCATTCATGAAACTGGGAGATACTTATTTCCTGGAACCGGTAATGTAACGGAACGTGGTACCGGTCAGGGTTATGGAACTTCATTCAATTTACCAATAGACGCCTTTACAGAAGATGAATCATTTTTGGAACTTTATATGACTGCTTTCCGAGAGATTGCTGCCTATTTCAAACCAGACGTCATTATCAGTCAAAATGGAGCAGATGCACACTATTTTGATCCACTGACTCATCTATATGGAACCATGAAAATCTACCACGAGATTCCGAAGCTTGCCCATCAGCTTGCCCACGAATATTGTGACGGCAAATGGATTGCCGTCGGTGGTGGAGGATACGATATATGGAGAGTGGTGCCAAGAGCCTGGTCGTTATTGTGGATGGAAATGAATAATATTCCACTTCCTCAAGTTAATCTACCGAAAGAGTGGTTGGAGAAATGGCAACCGGAATCACCCGTACCATTAATTCCCACCTGGTTGGATCCAGATAACTTATATGAACCCATACCTCGTAAAGAAGAAATTACCGAAAAGAATAAACAAGTGTTGAACAAGGCACTTTATTTAATTCGATCTCATTGAAAAAGGAGTGGACTACGCTAAGCATAGTCCACTCCTTCCATTATTTCACGGAATCTCTTTCTTCAATTCGGTGTGGCAATATTACTGTTTTCTCATCAATTTGTTCTTTGTTCATATATTTTGTCAGCAGACGCATAGATACCGCTCCAATATCGTATAGAGGTAACACGATACTCGTTAATTCTGGACGCACCATTCGTGCTAGCTTCGAGTTTTCAAAACTAATAACTTCAATGTCGTTAGGAACATGGAAACCGGAATCCTGAGCTCCATGAATTAGCCCAATAGCCAGTTCATCGTTTCCTGCAAAGAAAGCCGTAGGTGCATCTTGCATACTCTTTAAGTTACTGAATGCCGCATGCCCTGCGTCATAAGTAGCTTCACTTTCCACTACCAATTCTTCGTTCATATCAAGACCTGCATCCCCTAAAGCTTTTTCATAGCCTGTGAATTTGAATGCACGATTGATGGTGGACGATAATGACCCAGAAACGTACGCGATTCGTTTGTGATTATTTTGAAGCAAGCGATTAACCGCTTCATAAGCTGCCTGGTGATAGTCGATATTTACAGAAGGCATTTTCCCTGAAGGATCAATTGTACCTGCTAAAACGATCGGTACGGGCGATCGCTCCATCATATTTAACAACTCTGTCGATACATGTTCACTCATGAACACAATTCCATCCACTTGTTTTCCAAACATCGTTTCCAGGAGTTGTAACTCTTTATCTTCTCGCTGATCCGAGTTTGATAATATAATATTATAGCGATACATGGTCGCAATATCTTCTATTCCTCGTGCAAGTTCTGCGTAAAAAATATTTGATATATCTGGAATAATAACTCCAACTGTAGTTGTTTTCTTGCTTGCCAGTCCTCTGGCAACCGCGTTTGGACGATACTCTAATCGTTCAATAACGTCCAGCACTTTTTTCCGAGTAGCCGGTTTTACATTCGGATTGCCGTTAACAACTCGTGAAACCGTTGCCATCGAAACGCTAGCTTCACGTGCTACGTCATAAATTGTAATTGTCATGTGCTTACACTCCCTGCTCGGTCCCTATCTCATACCATCATATAATAGTTTTCTGACGTTTTCCAACGTTACGTCAAACGAAAGAAAAATACCGGTTCAGAAATTGAACCGGTAAGATGCTTATGATTGAAATTCGTATGATTTCATGAACTTTTGAAGAGAATCGTAAAACTCGTCAAATTGCTGTAAGTTCATTTGTTGTGCTGCATCAGATAAAGCAACAGCAGGGTCTGGATGTACTTCAGCCATAACACCATCTGCACCAATGGCAATTGCCGCTTTCGCTGTAGGCAATAGTAAATCACGACGTCCTGTTGAATGGGTTACATCCACAAACACAGGTAAATGTGTTTCTTGTTTTAATATTGGAACTGCTGAAATATCGAGTGTATTACGTGTCGCTTTTTCGTATGTTCGAATTCCACGTTCACATAAAATAATTTGATCATTTCCTTGGGAGATGATGTACTCGGCAGCATGAATAAATTCATCAATCGTTGCAGCCATTCCGCGTTTCAATAACACCGGTTTGTTAATGGCACCTGCTGCTTTCAATAACTCGAAGTTTTGCATGTTACGTGCGCCGATTTGAACAACATCAATGTAATCTAATGCCTCTTCTAGATGATGAGGTGTCACAATTTCAGAAACAACTGCAAGATTGTATTGCTCTGAAACACGCTTAAGGATTTTCAAACCTTCAAGTCCAAGACCTTGGAAATCATAAGGTGATGTACGAGGTTTGTAAGCTCCTCCTCGGATCATTCTCAAGCCTTTATGTTGGATTGCATTTGCTACAGCTGCAACTTGATCAAATGATTCTACAGCACATGGACCGAATACAAATGATGGCTTGCCTTCTCCAATGCGTTCCCCATTAATCACAACAATTGTATCTTCTGCTTTCTTTTTACGAGAAACAAGAAGTGCTTTACGGTGATCATCTTCCTGAAGCTCCAATGCAGTTTTAAAGATTTCCTTGAAAATATGATCTACAGTTGATTGCGGTAGTGGACCCGCATTGTTTTCTTTTAGTAAGTTCAACATATGACGTTCGCGAAGAGGATCATATCGGTTGACACCTTGCTTTTCTTTTACTTTTCCAATTTCTTTTACGACTGCAGCACGCTCATTGATTAAACGAAGAATTTCTAAGTTTAATTCGTCAACATTTGTGCGTAAGCTATCTAATTCTTGATGGCTCATACCTTGATCTCCTCTCTTACCCATACAAAATTCACGAAATTCAAACGGAAGATGTATGATGCTTTTTTTGATAATAGAACCATTATAGTATGTACATTTCTAAAAGTCACGCAAAACATCTTTAACGCTTCAACGCGCGAAAGTTTTAATACTAATTGTACTCATGTTTTATACAAGATAAAGCCCACATATCAACTATGCGGGCTTTTTAATTCTTAATATTATAGACTTTTCTTGACTTCTACAGCTTCTTTTAATGCTTGTGYGGTTGAAGTTTCGTTTGAGCTTTCCCCAACAACTTCAGACACTGTATTCGTTACAGTTTCCATGAAATCAATTGGCTCTTCGCCTTCTGATGAAACTGTACCATCATCCATTAATGTTGGCGTTTTTGATTTAATTGACTTGACCTTATCTACCAAAGGACCTGATTTTTCTTTTAATTGAGTTGATAATTGAGACGTTTTTACTTTGGCAGTTGATGATAAATCAACCGTTTTTTC
>NZ_JBFUJC010000127.1:0-8372 GCF_056401595.1 Paenisporosarcina sp. P4_E4_2
TCCGAAAACAGGTGTAAATGGTGTTGCAGCTGCAAGTAAAACAATTAATCCGAAAGAAATGATTAAACTTGATTTTACTTGTTGCGTTCTAAGCTTCATAAACACATACATGATGATGCTACCAATCAGTACTGATAAAAGGACAACCAGTATTCCACCGYAACCAACCTTAGTTCCTAATGCTAGCATTCCTAGTGACAACATGACAAATGGAATCCAGAACCACGGTTTCTTAGCATTTGTTGTTCGTTCGATTGCATACAGTGCAAGAATCGGTAAGATAATCGCCATAATTGCCCCTATTTCGTTTCCTGCATAGAACCAACCAGAGTAACCAACTTTGGTATGTGCATAGTTGGATAAACTCGTGCCAGTAAGCTGAGCTATGATAAATACTGCGCCGATAATAAAGCCTGCTAACCACATATATTTCGTCGTATGTTTCTCGATATCCCAATCACGTGCTTGTAATTGTTTATACACAATCATGAATCCAAGGAACACGATATTGAAATATACTACTTTATTGAAGAACTTTAATTCCTGGAATAGATAATAAGGATCTTTGACGCTTATATTCAGGAAAATGTTAATACCAATAATTAGTGCTAAGCCAACTAGGTATATTATGTAGCCGCGTKCCAATTTATTCGAGCGGGCCATCCATAATAAAAATAAACCCATTGTTCCCATATAAGCAAAGCGGAGCATGACTCCTATTGTAATATTCGAGCCCAATAAAAGTTTGGACCCAGCTGTTAATACATCAATGACGGGTTGAAGCACAAGAAAAGCAATAAAATAGATTAGAAATTTAGTTTGATTCATAGCAAGTTAAAATCCTCTTTCGTTAGTTGTTTGTGGATTCAATTCATTAAAAATAGCTGAAAGCTTCGTTTGAATTGTTGTTTGTTCATATTGTAAGGCGGTTTCATAAGCCGCTTGAGAAATCTTTTCAAATTCTTCTTTCGACAGTTCATCAAATTTAACCAATAAATCTTTTAATTGAACAGCGTCACCCGGGGTAAACAACCATCCATTTTGACCATCTTGTACATAATCCAGGATGCCCCCTATTGCACTGGCAAGAATTGGCGTTTTGCATGCCATTGCTTCTAGTCCAACGAGACCCAGGCTTTCCCCTTTTCTGGTTGTCGGAAATATGAATGCTTCGATGACAGTATAGATATTTGCTAGATTAGATTGTTTCATCAAAGGATAGTGAATGATGACATCTTCAATGCCCAATGATTTCGCAAGTTCTTTAAATGCATCATCTTCTTTACCGGAACCTACTGCAATAAAACGGGTACGTTCTCTTTCCTCTGGCTTTTCGTTCACATAAAACGAAATGGCCCGCAAATAATGATCCCAACCTTTTCCGACATCCAGTCTTCCAACATATCCGATATAACGGAAAGCAGGATCTAGTTTTAGTTGAGATAAAATATCTATACGTTGGTTTTTTTTCGGGTGGAAGACTTCCGCATTCACCCCACCAGATGGAAATACGCGTATAGGTGTTTTGACACCATATTTTTGTTGCACTAATTTTTCGTAGTAATGAGAAGGTGTAATTATGAGTGATGATTGTTGAAGCAGTTTTTTAACTGCCGGCTGGTATTTTTCCTGTGAAGCAACTTCCGGTACCACATCGCTACCATGAACATTTGTCACAATTCGGACAGAAGGCTTCAGCTTTTTCAACCATAATAGAGGCATGGCATTATGAGAAGCATAGTGCACATAAATTGCATCGTAGTTTCCGGTTAAACCTTTTGATAAGATTTTGCTGTAATAAATAGCGTAACCCAATATTTTAGACAGTTTAGATGTTTTCTTCTGTAAAACGGCTTTATCAACTTGAAAGCCTTCATTTTGTAAAATCTTTTCGGTGTTTTGTACAAAGACACCGTAACTTGGGAAGTTTGAGGATGGATACATATTGGCTACCAATAAAATTTTCATCACTCATCCCCCTTTCCAATTAGTTCTAGACGCAAGTACATCGCGATTGCTCGCGATGTCTTATTCATACTGTTCAATTTTCTTTTTCATGTAGGCGATTAAATCGTCTTTTAAATCTGGACGTTGCAGGGCAAATTCCAAAGTGGTTTCGACAAAACCAAGTTTTTCACCTACATCATAACGATTTCCTTCAAAAGCATATCCATAAACACCTTGTTCACCGTTCAACTTTTCAATGGCATCCGTTAATTGGATTTCGCCACCCGCTCCTATTTCCATCTCATCTAAATACTTAAAGATTTCAGGAGTAAACACATAACGACCAATAATCGCCATATTTGAAGGAGCTGTACCTTGCTTCGGCTTTTCTACGAATTTACGAACTTTGTAACGTGAACCTATTTGTTCGGAAGGATCGATGACGCCATAACGGTGAGTTTCTGTTTCTGGAACTTCCATTACACCAATCACTGAGGAAGCTGTCTCTTCATAGTTTTCAATCAACTGTTTCAAGCAAGGTGTTTCAGCTTGGACAATATCGTCACCAAGTAAAACCGCAAAAGGTTCATCCCCAATAAATTTACGGGCTGTCCAAACAGCATGTCCCAATCCAAGGGGTGCTTTTTGGCGAATGTAATGAATTTCAACTTTTCCGGATTGTTGTACTTCTTCCAGCAAGTCAAATTTCTCTTTTGCATATAATGTATTTTCAAGAAGTGGCGCGGAATCGAAATGATCTTCGATGGCACGCTTGTCTTTACCTGTAACGATGATAATATCTTCAATACCAGAAGCAATTGCCTCTTCTACGATATATTGAATGGTCGGTTTATCAACAATAGGCAGCATCTCTTTTGGCATTGCTTTCGTTGCTGGTAAGAAACGTGTACCTAAACCTGCAGCTGGAATAATTGCTTTGCGTACTTTTTTCATCAACAATGCCTCCCTTAATTCTTGGAATCACCTAAAAGATATACATCAAATCCAGCTGCTTCCCATTTCGCACGATCAATACAGTTTTTCGTATCGATAATGATGTGGTTGGTCATATGTGATTTGATTTCATCCGGATTCAAGTCTCTAAACGCTTGGTGATCAGTTAACACTAAAATCGCCGAAGCATGTTGAAGCGCTACAAATTGATCTTGCGTCTGTTCCGGCAAGTTGTTGTGTTTAATATGTGGATCGTATGCTGACAAACTCATTTGTCGCTCACGAAGTTGTTCCACTACGTCAACAGAAGGACTTTCACGCATATCGTCAATGTTGCCTTTAAATGCTAATCCGAGTACAGCAATTTTCGGATCCTTAATGCCTTTTGCATTTAAAATATCTGCCGTTAATTGAGCTGTATAGGATGGCATGCCATCATTTGTTTGTCGTGACAAGTGAATGATCTTCGCTTGTTGCGGATCAAGTTCCACCAAGAACCAAGGATCAACTGCGATACAGTGTCCACCAACACCAGGGCCTGGCATATGAATATTCACCCGTGGATGGAAGTTAGCAAGCTTGATTGCCTCCCAAATATTCACGCCAATATTCTGTGCGATTTTTGCCAATTCATTTGCGAAAGCAATATTAACATCTCGGTATGTGTTTTCCATTACTTTTACAAGTTCAGCAGTCGTTGCATCGGTTTCATGCATCGTACCTTTTACGAATGATTGATAAAGTGCTGTCGTTTGTTTAGCTGACTCTACATTGACACCACCAATAATACGGTCGTTGGAAACCAATTCTTCAAATACTCGACCTGGGATCACGCGTTCAGGTGAGTGGGACACTAACAATTCCATGCCAATTTCTAAGTTCGCCTTAATCAATTCAGGCATCATGACATCTTCTACCGTGCGTGGAGGAACAGTTGATTCCAAAATAACCAAGTTACCTTTTTCAAGGAAAGGTACTGTAGATGCAGTAGCTATTCTTACATATTCTAAATCAGCTGTTTTGTCTGCTTTGATTGGTGAAGGTACAGCGATAATAAAGACATCCGCCTTGATTGGTTCTGTAGAAACAGTCAGTGAACCAGAATCAATCGCTTTATCCAAACGCTCCTGTAGACCGTTTTCTTCGATATGTAATTGTTTCTTTTGTATCATTTTAACCGTGTCTTCGTTAACGTCCACTCCGTGAACTTGGTGTCCATGATTTGCAAACATGACAGCAGTCGGTAATCCGATATATCCGAGTCCAACTACGCAAATGGTTTTTTTCATAAGTATTCTCCTTCTGAATGAAAATAAATTAGTTTCTTCTATTATAAGTGTGTTTTGTATTGGTCACTCAAGTACCGCAATTATAGGAATAGAAATCACACGATTTCAATGTTATTTCTTACCTATTAATACTCGCCATAAAAAGATCGGCAAGTTCATTTGACGTTTGATACGTGATGGGTTACTTGCCAAACGATATAACCATTCTAACCCAAACTTACGGAAAAGTGCGGGTGCTCTTTTGACCATTCCCGAAAATACATCAAAACTCCCACCGACCCCTTGAAAAACAAGAACGTTTGGAAGGTTTACCAGGTTCCTCTTTATCCATAGTTCCTGTTTTGGGCTGCCGAGTGCAACGAATAATATCTTCGCTCCACTTTCATGAATACGTTGTACCAAAGCTGCCTCATCTTTCTCATAACCATTTGTATATCCAGCAACGGTCAGAAGCGGTCTCTCTTTTTGAATCTCTGAAATCGCTTTAGTCACGACTTCTTCTTTTGCCCCATAAAAATAAACCGGATGGCCATGTGATGCGGCGAAGTCCAGAAGTTTCCCCATCATGTCTACCCCGGTTACCCGAGAAGTAATCTTTCCACCTTTTAGTTTTGAAGCCAATAAGATACCAACGCCATCAGGAATCTGGAAAGTTGATTCATTAATTAACGTTTTCACTTGTGGATCCCGATTTGCCGTAATGACTTTTTCCGGGTTTACTGCGATAATTGTTGACTGCTCATTACGAGCCATTTTCTGTTGTAATTCACTGATAATTCCTTCATATGTTAATGGCGATACATCCACGCCTAAGTAGGTCTCTTTCACTATTTACAGCCTCATTTCGTTCACATTCAATTGATATAGTATAGCAGATTCTTTGTTTAGTTGCATAGCATCCGTGACAAGTGATAAAATTTGGACATAAGACGCTTTCACTTCGTTGTGAAAGCTTTTGTTATGAGGAGGACTTCATTTGAAAATTGTATTATCCGGCTTCTATGGTCTTGGTAACACAGGAGACGAAGCGATACTAAAAGCGATCGTAGATAATCTGCGTTCTGAATTAAACAATCCTGAAATCACGGTGTTTTCCCTATCGCCTGAATTAACAGCGAAGGAACATGGCGTGAAATCTGTTTATCGTGGATGGAGACATCAAAATAAGGAAAAAGTAAGAGCGTTGCGTGATGCAGACTTATTGATTTCCGGTGGTGGCGGCTTGCTTCAAGACACTTACCCAACGAAGTTTTTATTCGGCCCGCTTCCTTATTATTTACTAATTGTGTTCTTAGCTAAACTTTGTGGAGCAAAAGTAATGTTCTTTTCACAAGGAATCGGCCCTGTTACCTCTACATGGGGTAAGATTTTGATGAAAATCTTTGCTAACCTGGCTGACTTCGTCACGGTCCGTGACCAATATTCAAAAGACTATCTGCATTCACTCGGTGTTAAGCGACCTGAAACAGTGGTGACTGCTGATATCGTTTTCGCATTCCGAGCAGATGAAGAAAACTCGGCATATGATTCACTTCCTTTAAAAGGTGACGAAAAAATCGTTGCCGTTACTGTACGTCCATGGTTTGAGCATCCGGACTACATTGAAAAGATGGCTCATTTATTAGATGAGTTAATTGAACAACGTGGCGTTACACCGGTTTTCGTTCCAATGGAAGGAAAATATGATGTACCAGCTTCCAATGATGTATTGTCACATATGAAACACGCAGACAAAACGTATATGCTTGGTTCGGATTTTTCACCAAATCAATTTTTAAACTTTATCCGCCATGCGGATTTAACTGTCGGCTTGCGTTTACATGCTTTAATATTCTCAGCACTCAGCAATGTTCCTCATCTTGGGTTCAGTTACGATAAGAAAGTAGAAAGCTTTCTAAAACGTTCTGGCATGTGGGACTACTCATTCCGTTTAGGTGAAATTGATCAGGCAAAACTTCTTGAGAATGCCCTTTATTTACTTGACAACAAAGAAGCTGCACAGAAAACAATGGAACCTAATGTCGATCAACTTCGTCGTGAAGCTATGCGCAACTTGGATTTATTAAAAGAAAAATTCGGAAACTAAAGGAGATTGTCATTCATGAAAATTTTATTAGTCACGTCGTATGACTATCCTCATTTAGGTGGCCTTTCGACACATATGACAACATTACAATCCGGGCTTGAAGCTCGTGGACATCAAGTGGATACTTTATCTTTCTCTGATGTACCAAAATGGAAACGTGATTTTATTGCACGTGGTCCGTCGTTTATTTTAAACAAGATTTCTTTAGGTGCTGGTTATGTGTGGACGTTAGAACGTCGCCAAGCATTCCTCGAAAAAATGTTACGTGAAGATAAATATAAAGCGTACGACGTAGTTAATGCGCAAGACGTATTCGCCACTCGTGCTTCTCTTGCAGCAGGTCTTCCGACTGTTACCACTGTTCATGGTTATTTAACGTATGAAGGTATTTCAAAAGGATCTGTTGCTGAAGGATCAAAACATGCGGACAAGCTAATGGCAGTAGAACGTGTAGGATATACGGCTACACGCGAAGTCATTACGGTTGATACACGCATTAAAGATTATGTGAAGCGTGAAACAAACGTTGACGGAACGATGATTAAAAACTTCATTGATGTAGATTCATTTAAACCAGAAGTTGAACGTCGCCGTGAATTCCGTGACAAATATGGCTTAAATCAAGATGAACTTATCTTCTTCGTTCCACGTCGTTTAACTCGTAAAAATGGCGTTATTTATCCAGTATTGTCATTCCCACCTGTTTTGGAGAAATTCCCGAACGCTCGTGTACTATTTGCAGGCACAGGTGAAATGTTTGATGAAATCAAATCTAAAGCTGCAGAACTAGGCGTAGCAGACAATGTTACATTACTAGGCGCCGTTGCTCATAAAGACATGATCGAGTACTTTGCTCTAAGTGATGTTGTATTAGTTCCTTCTATATATAGTGCAGGAGTTGAAGAAGCTACATCCATTTCTGCTCTTGAAGCAATGGGCTCAGGTGTACCACTAATCGCTTGTGCTGTAGGTGGATTAAAAGAAATTGTTGACCATGAAAAAGATGGTCTGCTTGTTGAAGAAAGAAACATTGAAGATCTTTCAAATGCCATGATTCATCTTCTTGAAAACCGTGAAGAAGGATCACAGCTGGCTGATGCTGCACGCAAAAAAATCGTGGACCAATATTCTCATTACGCAGCTGCCGAAAAATATGAAAGTATCTATAAACGTGCAATCTCTAAATAATCTAAGGCTCCTTGCTCCTATAGCAAGGAGTTTTTCTAAATAGGTAGGTGTAAGATGAGTAACTTGAAGAAAGCTGCGTTATGGTCAACAGGACTTGCTTTATTGCTGAAATTATCAGGGTTCGTTCGTGAAGCAGTAGTCGCGAATGAGTTTGGGGTATCAAATGAAACAGATGGCTACTACCTCGCTTTCAGTTTTATTACATTAGTGGTGGCCATGATATCTACAGGCTTCAATAATGTATTTTTGCCAATGTATATTAAACGTAAAAAAACAGGATTGGATACTAGTGAACAAAATGCGAATGCCCTCCTGAACTGGACAATGATCATCTTTGGTTTTATCAGTATTTTGGGATGGTTTTTTGCGAAACAGTTTGTTCCCGTCATTTATCCCAATATGAAGGCAGGCATAGAGCCGTATGCCGTTGAAATGACTCAGATTTTCTTTGCATTCATGATGTTAATTGCGTTAACCGGACTATTGGATTCCTATCTTCAGTCCCGGCGCATATTTGTACCTTCACAATTAGCGAAGTTGTTAGCTACATTGATGGCAGCCATTTTCGCCATTTTCTTCAGTGATGTATGGGGAATTTATTCACTGGTCTACGGATTTGTATTCGGAACAATTTTAGGTGTGGTTATTCAGTTATATTTCCTAGGCCGTTCCGATTATAAATGGCGGATGGATTTCACTATGGAGCCGGATTTCAAAAAAGCCTTCATTATATTGATTATCCCTTCTTTATTGAACTCTGTGGTTGGGCAAATAAATTTGTTCGTCAATAAAGCTTTCGCATCTGGTGAGGGTGTCGCTGACGGTGCAGTTACGTATTTAAACAACTCATCGCTTCTAATCAGCATACCGAATGCGATTTATGCGACAACTTTAGCAGCCATCATCTT
>NZ_JBFUJC010000128.1:0-8297 GCF_056401595.1 Paenisporosarcina sp. P4_E4_2
GGGCATGTATATGTCCATGGGGCATGACTATACGCTCAAAGGCGTCCATGTTCACATCAGTTTATTAGGTTGGGTTTCATTTGCACTAGCGGGACTCATTTATTATTTATTTCCAAAAGCGGGAAATCATACGCTTGCCAAAGTTCATTTTTGGGCATCTAACATCGGCCTGCTACTAATGATGGTTGGCCTGTCTACACTCTTACTCAGCGGAGCAGAGCAGGCAGTAACATTTATTTCAATAGGTGCTACGCTAGTCGTAATCAGCGTTATCCTGTTTGCTTTCAATGTTTTAATGAACGTCAAGTTTCCAGTAATAACAGTGAAAGAGTAAATGAACAGAAGAAAGACCGGTGCGGAAATTCCGTTACCGGTCTTTTCGTGTTCCTGGACTTTCATGTATCATAGAAGTCTTCTCCATAAATTCGCAACAACTTACATTTCTACAAGATGCGACAGTTTTAAACATGATATGATAGACATAGTTTTTGATAAAGGAGTTCAACCAAGAATGCATTCATTTGAAGATCAAATTAATCACCTATTACAAGAAACGGCAAGAGCCTATACATTATTTAAAGAAGTAGACGATGTGGAACGAATGAACAAAACGAATTTGTTCTCACAAAAATTAATGAACCGGGAATTTACAATTGGTTTTGCAGGTCACTTTTCTGCGGGCAAGTCGAGTATGATCAACGCATTGACGGGAGAGCAACTCCTTCCATCCAGTCCCATACCAACAAGCGCGAATATCGTTAAAATACATAAAGCAACAAACGATTTTGCCATTGTGTATATGCAAGATCAACAACCAGTTAAATTTTCGGGAGATTATGATTTTGAAACGGTAAAAGAATTTTGTAAGGATGGACATGCAGTTTCGCAAATTGAAATTGGACATGAATCTTCGGTCCTACCTGAAGGAATAACGGTCATGGATACACCAGGAGTTGATTCTACTGACGATGCACACCGTATGTCGACAGAATCATCGTTACACTTGGCAGATATCGTTTTCTATATGATGGACTATAACCACGTCCAATCAGAGTTGAACTTTGGGTTTACAAAACAACTTATGAAATATAACGACAATCTCTATTTGATTGTAAATCAGATTGATAAACACCGTGAAAATGAGTTGACGTTTACGCAATTTAAAGAGTCTGTACACGACTCCTTCAAGGCATGGGGCGTAATACCAAAAGATATCTTTTTCACTTCTTTAAAAGATGCCAATCATCCTTACAACGACTTTACCGAAGTTCGGGAAATCGTGATGTACAGCATGAATAATTGGCAAGACCAATTAGTGAAGTCGTCGACCAATACATTAATCAAATTACACGATGAACATCTTGAATATTTAACGGATGAAATAGAAGAGTGCCAGTCAACTTTCGCCAACGTACTATCTGAGGATGAATGGGAAGATAAAGAAGAAATCAGAAAGACGGCCGCACACTATCAAAACCAAGCAAAATTACTTAGTTCTAAAGCGTGGTCAGATAACTTTGAAGCCAATCGAAAAAATTTACTGGATAATGCCACCATGATGCCATACGAGTTACGAGACAAATTAAAGTCGTATTTGGAAGCAAAACAAGAAAACTTTAAGGTTGGCCTATTCTTCAGTGGGAAGAAAACGGAAGAAGAGAGAAATACTCGTGGACAGCTTGTCGAAAAAGAATACGATACGGTCATACAATCTCAAATTGCCGGACATATGCGTTCATTAATGAAACAGTCTTTAAAAGATGTGGGCTTATTGACTGATGAACAATCACTGGCAATTGATCAGATGGAATTCCATCCAACTTTACAAATTATAGAAGAACAAATTCAAAAAGGGTCACTGGTTACCGCTGATTCTGTATTGAATTTTGCTAACCGAGTTACAGATGCGACGAAAAAATGGTTCATCCAACAAACCGATGGCTGGAAAAACGTGCACGCAAAAGTTATAGAGGACTTACCAGAAGATGATTTTGGTCAAGCTGATTCTAAATCTCGTGCCTATCAAGAAAAATTATTAGCGATTGAAACGCTGGAACAATTGCATAAACAGCATGTAGGTTTCACAAAAGAATGGGACAACCCTTCAAGAAATACGAATAGTAACTCTGCTGAGTTGGTGAAAAAATGGGTGCAAAATCATGAGTTGGCTGAACAACAAATGGTACCTTTTGATTCTTCCATGATTGTCGAAAAAGACACGGAAGATAATGTTATGGAACATCCGTCTGACAGACCGGAAACTGCAGGTATTGCAGTGAATGATACACTGTCACGTGCGAAATACATTGCCAATCAGATTGAACATATCCAAGGCTTCTCTGAGGTTGCACAGTATCTGCAAACTAAATCTCAGCGTCTTGAGAAACAGGACTTTACCATTGCCTTATTCGGGGCTTTCAGTGCAGGCAAATCGTCGTTCTCAAATGCTTTAATGGGGGCAAATGTGTTGCCAGTTTCCCCAAATCCAACAACTGCCGCAATAAATAAGATTCGTCCCGTCACTGAACATAATCCGCACGAAACGGCTGATGTAAAGCTGAAAACGAAAGATCAATTTTTTGAAGATGTTGCTTCTTCATTCCATGCTATCGGAATCAATGTCGTTTCTTTAGATGAAGCGTACAAAAAGGCGAACGATATAGAAAATATGACGTTAGAAAACGAAGGCTTGCAAGTACACAAAGCATTCATTCGTGCTTTTAAAGAAGGGTATTCTACGTTCAAAGAACAACTTGGTGAAACTTTGCGCGTAAATAGAGATGAATTTGAAGCGTTTGTTGCCCAGGAAAACAAGAGCTGTTTTGTCGATACCATTGATTTCTACTATGATTGTCAGTTAACGAGAATGGGGGTCACTCTGGTGGATACGCCAGGAGCAGACTCTATTAATGCACGACACACAGGCGTGGCATTTGAATACATCCGTAATGCGGACGCTATTCTTTTCATTACGTATTATAATCACGCATTTGCTCGTGCTGATAGAGAATTTTTGATTCAGCTTGGTCGCGTGAAAGATGCATTTGAATTGGATAAAATGTTCTTTATCGTAAACGCCATTGACTTGGCTGCAAACGAAGAGGAAGCAAATGATGTCAAAAATTATGTGACGAATGAATTGCAACGATTTGGTATACGCTTCCCACGAGTATATGGAGTTTCGAGCCTTCAAGCGCTAAAAGAAAAAGAAGAGTCGGTTCAATTGAATTCAGGAATGGAAGTTTTCGAACAATCTTTCCAACAATTTTTATCCGAAGATTTAAAAGCGATGGCTGTTCAAGCACTCGCTGAAGAAACAGAGAAAACAGTTGCCCGATTGGCTTCCTTGATTGAACAAACTGAAGTCAATCTATCCAGAAAAGAAGAACGGTTGCAGGAACTACGTCTGTTGGAACAAAAGATCCGTCAACGTTTTACGAGTTCAGCTGCAGGAGTAATCACGAAAAATTCCTATCAGGAACTGGACGAATTGCTTTACTATGTATTGCAAAGAGTCTATTACAGATACCCTGACTTCTTTAAAGAATCGTATAACCCGTCTGTTTTTTCGAACAAATCATCAGCAGAAGCACTTGATTTTGCCTTGAAAGAAACACTTGCCATGTTAAGTTTTGATTTTGAGCAGGAAATGCGTGTGACGAATTTCCGTTTAAATCAATGGATTGGCAAAGCACTGCAACAACGAAAAAAAGATGAAATGCATGAACTGAAAGAAAGCAACAACAGTTTTTCGTTTATGCCGTATGAAATAGCGGAAGCAAAACTGCTTGATTTTGAAGGACCTTTCGAGGATTCAACTAAGTATTCACATGTGAAGTCACATTATAAAAACAATAAATCTTTCTTCGAGAAAAATGAAAAAGAAAAGCTTAGAGATGAATTGCAGGATGCAACAAAACCGGAAGCTGAGAAATATTTAAATACTCAAAATGTCCGCATGAGAGATTGGGCTAGAGGTGTAATTGATTTGGAAGCAGAAGGATTAAGACAACATTTACTCCGTGAGTCACTGCAACAACTTGACTCTGAAAGAGCGGCAATGCAAGAAGGTAGCCGCCTTGAAGAGTGGAGAGCTGTGTACAAGAATTTATCTGAAGGGGAATGAGCTGATGGGTAAAGTTTGGAAGTCTGCAAAAGAACTGAAAGAATCTAATTTGAGGTGGATTGATACTCGCTTTTCACTACAAGATCCTAATGCTGGCAAAAAGCTATATGATAAAGGTCATATAGCTGGTGCCATCTATCTCGATCTTGAAAAAGATTTATCGGATATGAATAAGACAAATGGACGTCATCCACTGCCTGATAAAGAAAAGTTGAAATATCTTTTTGAATCAAATGGTTTACAGTATACAGACCATGTCGTGATTTATGACCAAGGCGGAATGCCCTTTGGACCGCGAGCTTACTGGATGTTTTGTTATGCAGGTTTCCCACAAGTAACATTGGTGAAGGAAGGCTATGAAGAATTGGTTGAACTGGGTTTAGAAGTGTCAACTGAAACATCGTCATACCCGGCTTCGACATTAAGCCTTCAGTGGAATGAAGACATTCTTTCGACTCGCGAGCAAGTTAAAGTAGTATCGGAGACGTCAAATGGTGCTCTTCTGGATGCCCGATCAGCAGAAAGATATGCAGGCATTCATGAGCCGATTGATTCAGTAGCTGGTCATATTCCGAATGCGAGAAATTTGGACTGGGAACTGTTGAAAGAAGATGGTCGTTTTAAAGAAGCWGTCGATGTTATATCGGAAGTAGAAGCGGTTGTTAAGCAAGATGAAGATATCACTGTGTATTGCGGGAGTGGAGTAACTGCAGCACCTCTATATGCAATGCTTAAAGAAGCGGGATATCCAAAAGTGAAATTATATGTAGGCAGTTATAGTGACTGGATTACTGCTTATCCAGTGGACAATAAATTGACTTAGCAAAAATTAAATAATCAACAAAAAAACGAAGAGCAATTTGCTCTTCGTTTTTGTATTATGAGAATACTTTATAATTTTTATGTGATACTACTGTTAAAGTTGATGCGGCACCAATTTTTTTTGCGTCTTCTTGAGAAATTTCAACGATGCAAGAATTTTCAAGGATTTTGAAGATAGCTCCTTCAACTTCTACATCACGACGAACGAATGTGATTTTTTCACGAATTCTTCGTGCTTGTACAAATTCGGATACTTCTTTTTCATGTTTTTGGAACGTCATCTGAATTCCCCATTTCTATAACACTGATGTCATGTCGAATACAAACTACTCGAAACAAGTCGAAAGATTCTTATGAAAATTTGTCGTATTATGAAGTTATTATGTATCTATTATAACATAGTTTTCTGTTTTAATCTATCACACCCGATTCATTGGTATACTTAAGATACAAAGAAGAGTGGACAACTCTTAAATAAAGGGAGATTTTAATGACAAACACACAATTTAAAGATTTTGGTATTTCAGACGACATAATTCGCGCACTAGAAGGTCTGGGATTTACATCCCCAACAGAAGTGCAATCAAAAGTGATACCTACAGCACTATCAAAGCGGGATGTTTCAGTTAAATCTCAAACAGGAAGTGGTAAAACAGCTGCTTTTGGTATTCCAATTTGTGAGATGGTGGACTGGGATGAAAACAAACCACAAGCTTTAGTATTAACCCCGACACGCGAATTAGCTATGCAAGTTTCTCAAGATATCATGAGTTTTGGTCGTTTTAAGCGTATTAAGGCTACGGCGATTTATGGGAAACAGCCATTCGCTTTTCAACGCACTGAGTTAAAACAAAAATCACATGTTGTTGTGGGAACCCCAGGTCGAGTCATGGATCACATTGAGCGCCATACACTTGATTTAAGCAAAATTGAAATTCTTGTCATTGACGAAGCGGACGAAATGTTGAGCATGGGCTTTATTGAATTGGTCGAGTCCATAATCAGTCACTTGCCAAAAAAACGATTAACGATGTTGTTCTCGGCAACACTTCCAAAAGACGTGGAAAAACTATGCCATAAATATATGGACAATCCGGTGGACATCGAAATTGAAAAAACAGAAAGTGTAAACCAACAAATAGAGCACTCTGTATATATCGTAAAAGAAGCAGAGAAATTTGCGATGCTGAAAGAAATTACGATGGTTGAAAATCCAGATAGCTGTATAATTTTTTGCCGTACGAAAGATAACGTCGATCAGTTGGTGGACTTACTGGATGATGAAGGCTATACAGTCGATAAAATTCATGGCGGGATGGAACAAAATGAGCGTTTCGATGTAATGAATGACTTCAAACGTGGGGATTTCCGCTATTTAATCGCTACTGATGTTGCTGCTCGAGGAATTGATATTGACCGTATTACGCATGTCATCAATTACGATATGCCTTTGGAAAATGAAAGCTATGTTCATCGTACTGGTCGAACAGGTAGAGCAGGCGAAGTCGGAAAAGCAATTACACTTGTTACACCTTACGAAGATCGATTCCTTGCATCGGTTGAAAAGTATATTGGTTTTGACATCCCGGTGAAAGATGCGCCTTCAAAAGAACAAGTAGTTAGAGCGAAAGCTGCATTTAAACAAAAAATGAATGAACAACCTGAAATTAAAGTGGATAAGAAAGAACAATTAAATGAAGATATTACGAAATTGTATTTTAACGGCGGGAAGAAAAAGAAAATCCGTGCTGTGGACTTTGTTGGGACCATTGCAAAACTCGATGGAATGACTGCACAAGATATCGGCATCATTACCATTCAGGATAATGTTTCTTATGTGGAAATATTGAATGGTAAAGGACCGCTCGTATTGAAGCAAATGAGAAACACGACAATCAWAGGAAAACTGTTAAAAGTTCATATCGCTAACAAATAATTAGATAATAATATTATGTAAACTAAAAATAACGAAAAGCAGTTGCCAAAAGGCAGCTGCTTTTTTAATTGTTCTTATTCGGCACCAAAAATCGAACGAATTTTGGCTTTACTGTTATTTCAACAGGCGTTTCTAAATAAATCTCTCCGTCAGTATCCACTTTTTTCGGTTCATCGGTACGAATCACAATATGTTTACCGGTATAATGGGTGACATTCTTTAAATCATCCGGCATTATATCTGGTTGATTTAATGAAAACCATTCACGTATGGCTGCCATAGTTGACGCTTGTATGAGCACCAMATCCAATTGTCCATCTCTGGGATTAATGATGTCGAGAGGAAAGCGATGGGTTCCGATGGATTTTCCATTCATAACGAGTAACATGACAGCTTCTTCATTATACGTAGTGCCATCAATCTCCAAATGAATAGAAAACGGTTCACTTTGACTAAACGTTTGTAAAGCACTCATGAAATAGCTTAGCTTACCGTACTTGTCTTTGAGATCGGGATTAATGTTCTCGGAAGCGTCGGCAATTAATCCTATTCCAGCGAAGTTCATAAATAAGCCATCATTTATTTGTGCTGAATCTACATCTTGAACGACTCCGGTAACAATTGCTTCAGCTGCTTCTTTAAGAAAAGGCGGGATGTCTAATGTACGTGCAAAATCATTGCAAGTCCCTCCAGGAAGTAAACCGATGATAGGGAGTTTTTCAATCTTTTCTAATACTTGAACAGCTGTATGCAGCGTTCCATCTCCACCCATTATAAATAAAACATCCGCATACGATGCGTCCAAGCATGCTTGTTTAAACTCGTCAGGAGATAATGTTTGTACAATGGTCAGTTTGTGACAATGGGCCGCAATAACCGGAACGACAAGTGATAAAGCTTCTTCATCAGAGTCCTGTCCAGCTTGCCCATTAAATAACAGAACGCCATGATTGAAACGGGACATCTTTTCACCTTCTCTTGAAGTATAATATTGATAAAATCATATGAAATTACTTTAACATACTTAGTGGGAGTGAAAGAAATTGTCAAACCAAACTTTTGTTTATACCACGTATATCCGAACCAACCCGGAAAGACTTTGGCAAGCACTGACAAACAGTGAAGATACCGAGCGCTATTTCTTTGGTAGTAAACTTCAATCATCTTGGAAATTGGGAGAGAATGTTTCTTTTTTTAGAGCAGAAAAACTGGATGTAACAGGTGAACTTGTGGAAGTCATTCCCTATGAAAAGCTGTCGTATACGTGGTCAGCTACTGAAGATCCTACTTTACGTAATGAGCCCTCAGTCGTTACATTTTCACTAAAAGAGATGGATGATACAGTGAAACTTACGCTCATTCACTCGAATTTAGCGGAAAGTGATATAGTCGATGCATCAGATACTTTTTGGG
>NZ_JBFUJC010000129.1:0-8194 GCF_056401595.1 Paenisporosarcina sp. P4_E4_2
GGGCAATGATTGGAATTGCTATATTTGATACTATGCAACTTAAGGAGGAAGTAACGCCCTTTTCCTTTTTGAGCTGACGGGGCGGGAGGAGGATTATATGCTAAAAATAATTTTATTTTTTCTCGTAGTCATTTCAATCTATGCTATTTCGATTTGGCAATATATAAATCCAACAAAGACTATTCGTTTATGGCATCAACTAGCATATATAGAGGAACCTAAAGCAGATGAGGCATTTGTAAGGAGTTGCATTATAACAAGAGGTATTTTCTTCACGTTGTCATTTATCGTAATAATTGTTATGACATTGGTAATATAAAATAGGAGCGATTGCACAACAAGAGCAGCAGTAGCTTCTTTCACTAACGGGGCAGGTTTGTTGAAGAAGCGTAGTATGATTGAACTGTGCGACACATTTTGGTCGTACTATGCCATAAACTAACCTCTTTGCAATCTCAAACAATTTCTATTTTCAATAGACTAGATATAAATTACTTTTAATTTATCCAACCTAGCCATATAATTAAGAAATTAATTGTAAAGGAGGTTGAAAAAATGAAACCTAATCCTTTGCACCAATGGGAAAAAAATCATAATAAACGAGTATTAGAATTCCATAAAAATCACGCATTAGAAATAGAGCGTGGAGAGAATGGAAACGGGTTGTTAGCTAAATGGGAAAGATTTGTCTACAACAAGGGAAAAGCTCTTTTTAAAGCTGTCAAATAAACTTTTATAAATTAACTGTTCCTTTTGGGACAGTTCTTTTTTTTCATTATTGTTGTATGAATTGTTACGCATTTATGTCAACACTTCAATAAGTCTAGTTCAACTAACGGGGCTTTAGTTGAATAAGAAAAAAAAGCTAACGTCTTAGAAAAGACGTTAGCTTTCAGTATTTACAGATATGGAAGCCGGCTTTCCAGAACATCACTTGGCTTCAGCAATAAATCTATTTATTTTTCCGATTAATTTTAATCGAGCTGAATTCCGTCGGTATATATATTTTATTCTGGAGTATAACATGGCCAATCGAATCATATAAACTCTCAATTAATAGTGTAAATAAATCATTGTTTGAATGGAGTTGATGGCTCGCAGAGGAAAGTACGGATTTTGTAAACTTGACTTCTATTGTCGAAGAATGCGCATATTCATAAATTCGTTCTTCAAGCAATTTGAGAATACATTCTTTATCATTAAGACTTACTTGAAATTGGGAAGCGATTTCACTTGGCAGCGCGGAAAAGGTGTGCGCAACAATTTTATTTTTGCTTTTGTACCATCTGCTAAATCCAATAACCACTGCCGAGTTAATACCGAACAGCTTTTTTGTATATTCATAATCGTTGACAAATTCAAGGCGAAAGTCGGAATCAATGTCGTCAATAGCTTCCGTACAACAATTAGAAACTGTATCTCCTATTTTTTCTAATCCAATACTTCGTAATTTTGTATTATCTTTTATAAAGTTTCCTTGTCCATGGATCGTCTCGATATAGCCATCTTCTTGGAGTAAGCTTAAGGCTTGGCGTAAAGTCATCCTGCTAACATTCATCATTTTGGAAAGTTCCAATTCCGCAGGCAATTTACTTCCCACCGGATAAACTCCCGCATTAATTAGTTTTAGTATTTTATCATAAGAATCCACATATAGATGGGACTTGTTTTTAATCGGCATTAAAATACTCCTCCTCAATAAACATTATATCCCTTTAATTAGGGATGCGACACCTCAACATTGGGATGATGAAATACAACTTAATCCAGTTTAAATTGCAGAAAAATATGGAAAATAACTTTTTTATTCAGTATGTCAAATTTCTGAGTAAATGTCATTTTCTATGCAGTCCGAGACCCTATACAAGGGGGCTTGGACTGAAAGATTTTTATGTTTCTGAGATTGTTTTTGGTTCCAAGCCTCCACGGATGGCTTGAGGTGGGTTTGCGTGGCTGCGCAGAACTCGCCTTTTTTGTTTCCTTTATGCGTTGTACCTTTTCGGTTTCTTTTACTTTCCAAGGCTTGACCTTGATGTCAGAGAATAAGATCGTCCTCTAGTACGGTCATTTTAGCGCTAAACTGAAACGAATGCTGATGTGATACTGGGTTGTGTACAAATCGACAACATGTTCCTTAATTTTATCCTCCTAAGCATGAAAGGGCTTTCTGCCTCTGTTCTGATGCTCGATTCCCGAAGACCTCTTGCATGTGTTTTTTCTTCAACAGAATAACTTGCCGGGAGTTATCCCAACAAAGCTGCCGCATCCACATTTGTCATAAGCCCATCTAAGACTTTTTCCACAACAAGTACTTTCTTCATCTCTGCGTTAGTCAATGTGATTGTCCCCTGTTCCATAGTGACAGTATCACAGAACCACAACACACACTTTTTTAAATCAGTATTGACTTAACCGGTTTACTGAAATACAATTACAATGAATTTATTAGACAACTATATATACCACGTACCATAGTTGTCTATTATTATCCTTAGCGTATGATGGCATTCATTAAAAAGGAGGCATCGAATTCCTCAAAATTTAATTGCGATTCTCTGTAAGCGAATACATTTTGCCGCACACAAGAGACCCAAAATCGCTCCGTTGTAACCGATGATCTTGGCGGATTGGTCCATTAGATCCGGCAGCAGTTCTAAGGAGTGGTGGAATCATAAGAGCCAATATGACATTCTTTACTCGATGTGATAGAGGATTTATTTGTTCAAGAATCCCCCAATCTTTTATTTTTTTGTGCTTTGGCGGAGTGTATATAGATTTACCAGTTTATTTATTCGACTATATGTAAGCGATTACATGAACCTCATGTAAGATTCTTAATACATACAATCTCGCCAAAACTTGAATAGGGAGGTGGTGTCTATAAGAAGCGCTGATTGAGGTAAAGAAAGAAGTAAGTAGGTGTTCCGCTATTTATAAAAGTTTTGCTAACTCTTATCTACAAAGCCAAGTTAAACACATTAAGGGGATAGAAAAATGAAAAAATTAATGACCATGACCATGATTCTGATATCAGTCCTTGTGATATCAATCTTCTGTACAGGATGTGAAAGTACAAGCAAAAAGGAGAGCAATCAACCCATAAAGGAACAGTCCGTTTCGATCCCTAATGGAAGCCATAATGTTCCCGGTATATTGGTAAGCCCGTCAGTAGCAACAAAGGATAAACCAGCTCCTGTGGTATTGCTGTTGCATGGTACGGGTGGTAATAAAAATGAACTTGGAGATATCTATAAACAACTTGCTGCTCAATTGGCATCAAAAGGATATGCATCTTTGCGGATTGACTTTGCAGGAGGCGGGGATAGTTCCCAACCCTATGTTGAGAATAATTTCGATGATTCAGTCGCGGATGCTCTGAAATCGGTCGAATTCCTCGCTAATTATACGGGAATAGATAATAATCGAATCGGTGTGTTGGGTTACAGCCAAGGAGGACGAATAGCGCAAGTAGTAGCAGCCCGGGAACCAAAAGTAAAAGCACTTGCAACCTGGTCATCCGCGCCGTCAAACGGTGCAAAAGACTTAGAGATTTTGTTCGAATATGCCGAAGAAGCCTATGCGAAAGGTTCGGCTATAGTGACGATGCCATGGGGTACTCAATTAGAATTTGGTAAAAAATTTTTTACAGCGATGGAAAATTCTCGTGCTCTTGATGAGGTTGCCAAATATAAAGGCCCATTGCTCGCAATTGGAGGTTCGGAAGATCCTGTCGTTTCACCGCTATTGGCAAGGGAATTGGTACAACATGCTGGAAGTACCGATGCGACTCTGCGTATTATTGATGGTGCAGATCATGGTTTCAAAATATTCGCTGATAACAAATTAAATCCTGATCAATCCATTGCAGAAGAACTTTTAAAGATAACAACGGAATGGTTTGCTGAAAAACTGTAACTATCATGAAAAAATAGTTGGACAGGACTCTATTCCTGCCCARCTATTTTTTGTTGTTATTTAGTAAGTGTAAAAACTTTTAATTTCCTGCACAGAAGCAAACAAATGCCAAGGCAACGTCTTGGCATTTGTTATTTTTTATTGATAAAGATATCCGCTATTTCTAGGACTTTATTAGTTTGGCAGTTTTTTAAATAATGATTAAACAATTCTTTTTCATACTTTTTTACTAGATATATATAACCTTGCATACGAAAGAAAGGTAAAGCTTTTTCACTTAAATAGGTGTAATACTGTTCATATTGGTTCTCTAAAAGATAAATCACAAGCGTGAAAAGAAATGTATATAAAGGATGTTTAAGTTCTATTGATATTTCTAATCCATCTTGTGCAAGCTCTAATAATTCACCTTTAGATAGTAGATCTTCTTCTAAGGAAATACGGATATAACCGTTCAGCCGAAAGAACAAGTTACCGGTAAGTACAGTACACATTACTTCAATGAATTAGGAATTGCATCTACCGTTAACACGTTGAAAAATACTACGAAATCTAAAAATTCGGCCGCTCTTAGCTGGATTGCCGCTGTCAATGCAACTGAAGTGAAAATTGAGCAATCGAGCGATAATGGCGTTACATGGAGCGCTGCGACAACAGAACAACCGGTTATAGCAGGTTCAAACAGTGCAGTGGTTACAGGATTGTTTGAAAATACTTTCTACTATTTTAGAGTAAAAGTAGTAGGCGGCATGAACGATGGTATACCTAACGTTGTTAAGGTAATAACAGCAGACCCATTACTACCTGCTAAAAAGAACAACAATTAAAACCGCAATCATGAATGTGAAAAGCCGTTCACAGGCAGTCAATTATGCCGTTCGAAATCAACTTGTTCCATTTTCTTAATTAAAAATCACTTATAAAAATATGTCCTGTCCCTTATTATATCACTCTTGGTATAGTACTTTTGTTTTATGCAGGTATAGAACCAATAACAGCAAGAGTTACATCCTAAGTTCAATTTTCAGAAAAGTAGAAATATGGGATGATAAGGGTAAGTGGAATAAATATAAACTCAAAAAGGAGAGACGTAAATGAAAAAAAGTAAATTGAAAGCATTTAAAGTCATGTCTACTGCAGCTGTCACATCTTTACTTCTAACATCTTTAACAGCTTTTGCAGAAACGAATGACACTTCAACCAAGTTTCAACCATTGGAAGATATAGTGGAGCAAGAAAGTAAGGATCTTTATAGTGAAGCTGTAACTAAAGAAGGTTTAATTAAAGCGTATAGCCCGAATGAAGTGGTCCGCCTAATCGTTGAAGTTGAACAGCTAACTGATGTGGAGCAATCATCAAAAAATAAAAAGTCAATGATGAAGCAAAAGCAAGACAAAGTGATTGATGCAATCACTAAAACGAAAAATTCAAAAGTAAATTCCGCTACTAAAGTGAAACATCGTTATTTTGAAGGTTTTAACGGATTCAGTTTAGAAACTGAGTTTCAGAATTTGAAAGAAATCGAGTCTATTCAAGGAGTTACGAATGTACATATTGCTAAAACATTCCATGAAACGATGGCAGCTAGTAAAGAATTGGTACAAGCTCAAAAAGTTTGGGAACAATATGGCTATAAAGGTGAAGGATTAGTTGTAGCGGTCGTAGATTCTGGGATTGATCATACACACAAAGATAYGAAACTATCTGATAATGCAAAAGCGAAAGAAAAATGGACTCAAGATAAAATGAATCAAAAAATGGCAGATACAGATGTAAACGAAATTTGGTATTCAGATAAAGTCCCGACAGGTTATGATTGGGCAGACAATGATACAAATGTCATCCCTGGATTAAATGGTAGTCCGCATGGAACACACGTTGCTGGAACAGTTGGAGCTAATGGGGACGAAGCAACTGGTGGGGTCGCTGGTATTGCTCCAGGTGTTCAACTATTAGCAGAAAAGGTATTCTCGGATATGGGCGGCGGAGCCTATGAGGATGATATTATCGCAGGAATCGAGCATGCCGTTACAATGGGTGCAGATGTTATCAACATGAGCTTAGGTGTTGATGCAGGCTATGTTAGTGAAGAAGATGATCCGACTCAAAAAGCCATTCGAGTTGCGACAGAGCGTSGAACACTAGTTGTAGTGGCAGCTGGTAATTCCGCTCATAGTACGAAAAATAATTTATTTCTTGACTCTGCTTCAAAGCCATATGCAGAAAATCCTGATATTGGGACAGTTGGTGCACCGGGTGTAGGTCCATATGCTTTATCGGTAGCATCCTATGAAAATACAAAATTGCATTTAAATACTTTAGCAGATACAGATGGTTTTAAGCTTCCTTTCCAAGATCAAACGATGTTTCCTGCAAAATATAATTTTAAACTTTCAAGATTTTTAAATCCGAATCAAGAGTATGAAATGGTGTATGCAAACGAAGGACGAAGCAAAGCTGATTTTCCCGCCAATAAAACTGGCTACATTGCAGTAATAAAATTATTAAATCAATATACTTCTTATTCTAGTATTCAATTTAACGCAGAAAGGTATGGAGCAAAAGCGGTTATCATAATACCAGCTGATAATATGGCGACTGATTATCCTTATCTAAGATTAACTGAAAATTCCATTCCAACTGCTACAACAGGTAAGGCTCCAGGCCAAGAACTATTAAATAAACTAAAAAGTGGTCAAACCGTCAAGATGAAATTAGACGGGGAAACTTGGATAGATAATGCAAAAAAAGACAACATGTCCAGTTTTTCATCCTATGGTTCTCCAAGTACATTAGATTTTAAACCAGAGATTTCGGCTCCTGGTGGAAATATTTATTCAACTGTTCCAGGAAATGATTATGAAAACATGAGCGGTACATCAATGGCAGCACCTCATGTTGCAGGCGGTTCAGCATTGTTATTGCAGGCACTTTATCAAAAAGGATTAACCCATTCAGAAGATACGGTGTTAAAAGCAAAGCTTGCTTTAATGAATACAGCTAATGTTCTCATGGATCCAAAAACAAACGGTGAAGTTCCATATTCACCACGCTTACAAGGATCTGGTTTAATGAAAATTCAAAATGCCATTAACACACCTGTCATTGTGACAAGTCGAAACACGCCTTTAGAACAAGCTGGAGCAGTTGCTTTAAAGGAAATTGGACAAACTACAAGCTTTAAATTAAACGTGGAAGCATTCGAAACTCCTAAGGGAAAAAATAATAGTGAGGATATCGAATACCAAGTTTTTGTAGATGTTTTAAAGGATCAGACGGAAGTGAAAGAATATGATTTAGACACTGATGGTGACTTGGATTCCAAGGAGTATCTAACTTTAAAAAGTGAACGAATCAATGGAGCAACCGTCACTGTCAATGATAAAAAAGTGACAGTAACAGAAGGCGCACTTCTTAAAATTAAACCTGGTCAAACAAAACAGCTGACAGTTAATGTGAATTTACCAGATTCCTTAAAGAAAAATAGTTTTGTAGAAGGATTTGTTCGTCTAGTTCCGGTTACCAAGGACCAAGATAAAGCCGTGCCTTTATCCGTTCCTTATATGGGCTTCTATGGAAATTGGGATGAACCACTAAATATCGATCCTCCTGCATGGGAAAAAGATGCATTTTTAGGTTATACTGCACTTTGGGATGGAACATCAGAACGTTATCCAAAGGGATATGATCCTAGTACAGGAACGTTTGATCTTAACAAAATTGCCATCTCGCCAAACTACCATCTAAATGGTATCTATTCTTCATTTACGGCTTTACGTAATCTACAAAAAACAGAAATGTTTGTTGAAGATCAATCAGGAAATATCGTTAAATATTTAGGTGACTTCAGTGAATATACAGGGACACCATGGAAATTCAGAAAAAATATCATGTCATTTGGGGACACTTATTACAATGAACTCTATCCTTGGGATATGACAGATGAATCTGGACGATTTGTACAAGATGGAAATTATCAATATGTGATTAAATCGACATTAGACTTTCCAGGTGCAAAACCACAGGAAGTTATAATGCCTGTGAAAGTAGATTCGACACTACCTAAAGTTACAGACATTACTGTAACTCCAAAGGCTGGAAAATACGAAATTTCCTGGAAAGGCACAGATAATGAAAACGGAAGTGGATATGTTGCTGCAATGGTTTGGGTGAACGGAAATTATTATCTACCAGGAAAAGAGTCAACATTACTATTAAACTACGAACCGAAAAATATTGTAGTAATTGGAGCAGACAACGCGTTTAACCACTCTTACAC
>NZ_JBFUJC010000130.1:0-8179 GCF_056401595.1 Paenisporosarcina sp. P4_E4_2
TGACTCATTTGATGAATCACTTGGCCGACTTGAAAGTCAGGCATATCCATCGGAAATTCTTCTTCCACTGGCATATCTCTCACTTCTTTAACTTCAATAATTTTCCCGCCATCTTCAGTCGTTTTTTCCGTAATGGTTCCGTCTTTTTTTATGATAGGTGCTTCTTGTCCATAAATAGCGTACAGGATAATTCCCACGACAGATAAAAAAGTGAGTATTAACAATACTTTTTGGATTTTGGTCAATTTAAATGGTCCGCTAGTTTCCTTCATATTCCCCTCCATTGAGCCACTGAATTAAAATTTCAAAAAGGTAATATCTACATTTTACTGTAAGAAACTTACATCATAAAGAGATTTTTCAGATAATTACGTATAATAGCTACAGTTCTGAAATGAACAACAAAAAAGACTTACTAAATCTGATTCGATTAAGTACGTCCATATATTAATTTTTTTACCATTTCAATAAAAATACAGCTTATTATGATTACAAAATCAATAATACAGCCCCACAATAATTTCAATATGTTGTTATTTTAACAAAACAAAAACCACTCAATCCATTGATATGAGTGGTTTTTATAGATGGAGTATATCGGGTTCGAACCGACGACCTTCACACTGCCAGCGTGACGCTCTCCCAGCTGAGCTAATACCCCTTTATCAAAATATTTGGTACAATAATTAGTATATAGCATGATAGTTAGTTGATACAAGAGGCGAGAGGGTGGCGAAATGCAAAAAGTGCAACAACATGCAGAGCGTGAAATTATTACGCCCATTGCATTATGCGATTCCAAAGGAAATTTGAACCCTGCAGCAATAGGTTTTTCCCGAAAACCGTTAATCGATAGTAATTTATCCGGACATTTTATGCGCAAGAAAAAATGGAATTACTGGTGTGTGTATGGTGAAGATATTTTATTTTCAGCAAGCATTCGCCATTTGGATTACGCAGCGGTTTGTTGTGTATATTTCCTTGATTATGAAACTCAACGCTTTTTTGAGAAGACTATTACGATTCCATTGGGTCAACGTGTACAAATGCCGAATCAAGTACTTGAAACTGTGAAATTTTCAAATAATGAAATGAGTGTTCAGTTGTTCCATATGCAAAATGAAACGCATATGACGGTTACCATTCCCGACTTTGATGGTGATTTGCTCCATGCGGATTTACATATTGAGCATCCTGAAAATGACGATACTTTGAATGTTGTCATTCCGTGGAATCGTCAACTCTTTCAATATACGGCCAAGCATCATACTCTACCGACGCGCGGTTTTGTGAAAATTGGGGACAAGCGTTATTCATTTAATCCTGAAGATAGCTATGCCGTGCTGGATTATGGTCGCGGCGTTTGGTCAAGAAAAGCTTCGTGGAACTGGGCGATGGCCTCTCAACGTGTCGGCAAACAACGCATCGGCCTTAACTTAGGCGGAAAATGGACAGATGGAACAGGTATGACGGAAAACGCAGTATTTGTCGATGGTCACATGTCAAAAATCTCAGAAGATGTCATTTTTTCTTATGATGATACCAATTATATGAAACCTTGGCATATCCGGTCGAAATTTTCACGTGATGTCGATTTGACGTTTACCCCATTTTTCAAACGTGAAGCGAAGATAAACGCTCGTCTCGTCACATCAGAAATCCATCAATTAGTCGGTTACTATCACGGCTTCGTTTATTTGGACGATGGCTCTCGCCTACCTATCACACAATTGCTAGGAAGTATCGATGAACACAAAGCTAAGTGGTAATTAGTAAAGTGGAGAGCACTTCTGTTCCTCAATAATGGTACAAGAAGAAATATATATGTTTTGCACTATCCAAGCATTTTTCCTATTTAGGAAATTCTTGCTGATGGTGCTTTTTTATTTTTGTTAATAAAAACATTTCTTTTCACTTTGATGCCACATTGGCTCATGTCCTTAAGCATAAAATAATTCATCTAAAGGAGGATGAATATTAAGAAACAATTAAAGATTTTCTTATTTGCGTACATATTCTTTTGGCTGCCTACACAATTTGCCGGAGCTGAAGAAATAAAAGTAGAACCGAAAATTTCTAAATTCAACATTGAGGCATTATTTGATGATTCCAAGGACTTTTATAGTAATCAATTAATTGTAACCTTCAAAGCTTCAGCTACAGGGAGCGAAAGGAAACAAATTCTGGACTCCGTAAATGCAAAAGAACTTTCGATACAAGTAAATGGAAAGTTCGCCCTGGTTTCAACACCAAAGAGCTCTGATTTATCCGCAGTGGCGAAGGAATTATTGAAACATAAACAAGTCGAATTTGTTGAACCAAACTATCAATTGGAAAATACGTTTAGACCAAAGGATCCATCGTATTCAAAACAATGGCATTTAAAGAAAATTCATGCCTCCAGTGCTTGGGATCAAACAAAAGGAAGTTCTGGAGTTATTGTTGCTGTAATTGATCAAGGTGTTCAAACAAATCATCCTGATTTAAAAGGAAAATTTGTCTCTCCTTATAATGCAGTAACCGGAGGAACCTCCTTTTATTCCCGAGACCATGCAACACATGTTGCAGGCATTATAGCGGCATCCTTCAATAATTCGGGAGGTGCCGGAGTCGCCCCGAATATTAAAATCATGCCAATCAATGTTTTTACAGGGGATTCCGCGAGTAGCTATGATGTTGGTGAAGCCATTATTTATGCCGCTGACCACCATGCTGATATCATCAATTTGAGTCTTGGTGGGAGCTATAACTACGCAATGGATTACGCCACACAATATGCAAAAGCTAAAGATGTATTGATGATTGCTGCTGCAGGTAATGAAAGAAGTTACGAATTGAGTTATCCCGCTGCACTTGATGGCGTTATTGGGGTTAGCGCCACTGATTCGAATGACGAAATTACCGAGTTCTCAAATTATGGAAGTTACATTGATTTAGCTGCCCCTGGCGAAGGTATTTTTTCTTCTCTTTCCGGAAGTAAATATGGAGCATTGGACGGGACGTCTATGGCGGCCCCCGTTGTTTCAGGAGTTGCTGCTTTGGTTCTTTCTAAAAATCCTTTGTTAACCTCTGATCAGCTAGAAAAAATCCTTACTAAGTCTTCAGTCGATTTATACCATAGAGGCTGGGACGATTTTTWTGGATATGGTCGCGTTGATGCATATCGGGCACTTCAATTCACTACTTCAGCCATATCAAATCTCAAATTATCCTCTACAAAATTTACGATGAATGGATCAAATAAGACTGCTTTTTCATTTGAAGGTGTTAAAGGTTCAAAAATCTCGTTGTATCTTCAGAACTCGAAAGGCACCACCATCAAAAAATTCGTTTCCTATAAGGATTGGTCCGGGGGCAAGTTTTCGGCATCATGGGATGGAAGAATGGATAATGGCATGTATGCTTCCACCGGTACTTATAAAATAATAGCTGCAGTGAGCGGCAATGGAGAAAACCTTCATTTATCTGCTACTTTGAAAGTAATTGATAAAATAGTTCCATCTATTAATTTATCTGGATCAGTCAACTATTCCCCAACTGTTACTGGAAAATTAACTGTTCCCTACGAATTGAATAAGAATGCTAAAGTTACTGCCTTTATTAAAGATAAAAATAATAAGATCATTAAGTCCATCTTAAACAATTCCTCTGTTTCAAGAGGTCAAAGGACTGTTCAGTGGAATGGGAAAGACAGCGAAGGTAACCAAGTAAAAGATGGAGTTTACAGCCTCGAAATGTCACTGGTTGATGCCAACAAAATAAAAGGCACCTCTCGCAAGTTCAGCATCACCGTGGACACAATAATTCCAACAGCAAAAATAGCTTTGTCTTCGGAACTGATGAAGTTAAATGGGTCTTTGCTGAATATGGGCAAAATCGATGTGAGTGAAACCGTATTTTTAACCACTTATGTTGCAAATGATATGGGAGTTAAAGTCAGAAAAATTGATACTGAGAAATCCATTAAAAAAGGAGCATATTCATTAAGTTGGGATGGAAAAAATGACAATTCAGAGTTTGTAGCTGAAGGAAACTACCACTTATTAATCGAGCTTCTTGACAGTGCTGGAAATAAAGCTTCTTTGAAATCCACTACTTTCGCCTTTCAGGATTGGAATCAGCCCGTTATTGAAGGCGCTGCAAGTTACTTTTTTACAAGTGACGGAAAACAATCTTTTTCATATAAACTAAGCAAGCCCGGCATTGTCACCATTCAACTATTCAAGAATGATAATTTGGTAAGCACGATTGAGCAGAATGTTCCCAAATCCCAAGGAAATCAATCATTCGTTTGGGATGGAAAAGACCAGTCTGGAACAATCCTTCCAGACGGACAGTACTCTTATAAAATTTCAATTGTGGATGCATATAACTTATCCCAGACATACAAAGGAATTATGAATATTGCTTTAACGCAAATTGAAATTCAATATCCTACTGTTGTTCAGTTTATTGATGACGATACAGCAGAAATCTTCTATAAGTTATCTCAACAAGCAAATGTCACAATAGAAATTTATGACGGCAATGCCAAGATACGGACTATTATTAGTGACAAGAAAACTGACAAAGGAATTAATCATTTTATATGGGATGGTTATGATGACAATGGTGATCTGGTCTATTCAGATGAATTAATATATAAAATAAAAGTCATCAATACTTCAGGCAACGAACAAACAGTATTGGGAAAAATCACAAATGATGACCTACCGATTTGGCTGGTGGATCACAAGTACACTTTTTCTTCATCAGATAATTATTCTACCTACTACACGCATCTAAAATTGACACTGGTTGTAAAGGCTCCTGTAAAAGTTGAATTATTTGTATGGGATTCCAACAACGACTTAATCGACGAAAAAGAATATAACTTAAAAAATGGCATCAATAATTTAGTCTATACCAAGTTCCCTGTTGCCTCTGTGAACACTTACGGGTTGCTATATACAGACTCTTTAGGCAATCAATATTTCTTTACGATTGAAGAAGCATACTAGAACTATTTGCACAAATGCGAAAGGGAATCTCCATATCACTGGAGATTCCCTTTTATTCTTATCGCTAAAACCCTTTTTCAAGAGCCTTTACCGACCGCTAGCAACATTTTCTCTGGATAATCAGTAAAAATCGCATGTATACCAATTTTCTGCAAAGCAATCGCATTCTCAACATCATTCACGGTGTAGACGCGAAGGATTGCTCCTTTTACTAATGCCTCTTTCGCCATTTTGCGAAGGGCAGTCGGAAGGAATATATGCAGAGCGTCCGCTGGAATAAAACGTGCATAGTCATATGCATCCACCAGTACCTCCATAGTCAATATGGCGACTTCAATATGAGGAGCTAGTTTCTTAAAATCATGGACTGCTTCGTGATCAAACGACGAGATGACGACCCTTTCCGCCATTCCCATCTTTTCAATCACGTGCAGCACTTTCTCCCCCATGCCTTCATATGGAAATATATCTGATTTCAGTTCGATATTGATGTGATGTGTTGTTTGTTGGAAAACTGCTAATACTTCTTCTAGAGTAGGTATCTTCTGTCCTGCAAATTCACTTCCAAACCAGCTACCGTAGTCAAAAGCACGCAGTTCCGCTAACGTTAAGTCTTTTACATACCCTACACCATTGGACGTACGGTCAATTGTTTCGTCATGAATTACGACTAGTTCTCCATCTTTTGTTAGATGGACATCGAATTCTACTCCATGAATATCGAGTCGGGCAGCTTCTTCAAATGCAGCGAGTGTATTTTCAGGAAACGTGCCTGATGCACCGCGATGTGCATAAATCTTCATGTGACGACCTCCTTAAATTTCTGTACGTAAAGTCCATAGTTCCGGGAAGAAATATTGGTCCAGCACTTTTTTTAAGTAATTCACACCTGAAGAACCACCTGTCCCCATCTTAAAGCCAATGATTCGTTCGACTGTTTTCATATGTCGGAAACGCCACTGTTGCAGCCAGTCTTCGATATCCACGAGCTTTTCCGCTAATTGATAGAGTTCCCAGTATTGATCGACATCCCGGTAGACAGTCTTCCATGCTTCCAATACACTGTCGTTTGGCTCATAAGGAGTCGATACATCTCGCAGAAGCATTTCTTCATCAATAGGAAGACCTGCACGAGCCAGCTTTCTGATCGCCGCATCGTATAAACCTGGTTGATGGAATGCATCTGTCAACGTGTTCAGCAATGCTTCATCTTTTTCATAGATTTTCAGCACATGCTTCGTTTTATAGCCGAGTGCAAACTCAATCATACGATATTGATACGACTGGAAACCACTTGCATTGCCAAGTGACGAACGAAACTCCATGTATTCCGCAGGTGTCAAAGTGGACAGTACATCCCACCCTTGTATGATTTGCGTCTGAATCTTCGATACGCGCGCTAATTGTTTGAACGCTGGTTGCAAATCGTCATTTTCAATATTTTTATTGGCTGCACGCAATTCATGCAAAATCAGCTTCATCCATAACTCTGAAACTTGATGAATCATAATAAATAATGGTTCATCGTGGTGATCGGTTAAACCGTCCTGCGCTGTCAGTAATTTATCGAGATGAAGGTACTCCCCGTACGTCATGTTTTCTTTAAAATCTGTATGTAGTCCTGCTTCTCCAAGTGCTGCGCGGTTTTGACCGTTTTCCATTGGTTTCTTATCCATATTAAAATCCCCTTATGGCTCTACTTTCACTCAACTCATCTAGTTGTATTATGACATGAGATTTACTACTTTAACAGACTACTTGAATTTTTTGAAAATTCTTATTGCATGAGATTACCAAACTATGGTACAATTCTATTCTGTTTTCAAACCCCAACATCTTCGAAAAAGCGCAATGCGCCTTTTTAGCTCGTCACCGGCACTGGAAGAACCGATGCGAAAGCCTGATTTCGCCTGAGGTTCTGGCTTAGGTGTGAGCTGGCGCATGGAGCTAGACATTTCATAATTGCAGGACGCAAAATCTTCATATCGGAGGACTGTATGACACAGAAACATCCTGATTTTGAGCAAGAGCAAGAGCGCCTGACCTACACTAAACACTATATGCAACAGTTACTCGATGAATCGAAACGTGATGTGAAATCAGCACAGGAAAATATACGTCACGCAATGGCTGATTTAGATTATTTGGATTCCAGTTTAAGCTACATGAACATTTTAACTAACGCACGGTTTTTTGAAATGGCCCGCTCTCAAAAAGAAGGACTGGAAGCCATTCAGCAAAAACCTTATTTCGCACGCATTCATTTCCAAAAAGACGGCGAAGACAGCGAAATGCTGTACATCGGAAAAACTTCTTTATTCCATAGGGAAACGCAGGAACCGATTATTGTAGACTGGCGTTCTCCAGTGGCGAATGTGTATTACGATGGGCGACTCGGGGATATCGAATACGATGTACGGGAAGACACTTTTACCGGTCACCTATTTTCAAAACGCCAATATACCATTGAAAAAGGCGAATTGCAGTCCGTACGCGACATCGATTTAACGACCAATGATGAGCTTTTGCAAGAAGCACTTTCAGGTAAAGCGGATGTTCGCTTGACTGAAATTGTATCGACCATTCAAGCTGAACAAAATGAAATTATTCGTGCTCATTTAAAACAACCCATTATTGTGCAAGGCGCGGCAGGCAGTGGAAAAACGACCATTGCATTACATCGAATTTCCTATTTCCTCTATACGATGGGCGAACATTTCCCAGCCGAAAAGTTAATGATTTTAGCCCCTTCCAAACTGTTTATGGACTACATAGCAGATGTATTACCTGAGCTCGGTGTCGGTCAAATATGCCAGACAACCTACTCTGAATATGTCTTGAACGCCACGGGTATAAAAGTGAAACTTAAAGATGTGAATTTGAAGCTTTCAGCATTAACTGAACAAGAAAACCCTGATGAAATGATGCTTTGGATATCTCAAATGAAAGGCTCTCTTTCCTATACACTGTTAGTAGACGCCTTTCTATATGAATATGAAAAATTGATAGCCAACCAATTCGAAGATATATATATTGAGAAATACTGCATTATGCGTGGTTCGAAATTAAGAAACTTATTCTTGTCCGATTTTTCCTATATGCCACTAGAAAAACGGTTGGAACGAATCAAGACGATCTTGCAATCGCATGTGCGACAAAAGAAAAAAGAAATCCTGAAT
>NZ_JBFUJC010000131.1:0-8171 GCF_056401595.1 Paenisporosarcina sp. P4_E4_2
ACTTTAGCAGCCATCATCTTTACACTAATGAGTGAACAAACGGAAGATATTAAGAAATTTAAAGATRCTTTTTTCCGTGGTATGGAAATTTCTCTTGTTACGTTGTTACCAATTACCGTGGGTTTATTGGTTGTTGGTGACGCAGCTGTATCATTCATTTATGAGCATGGAAAATTCTCAGCGCAAGATACAGATAATACGTATATTGCCTTGTTATTTTACCTACCAATTATCGTTTTCCAGGGCATGCAATTGATTCTATCCAAATCGATGTATGCTCGCGGAAAAACAGCTGTTGTATTCCGAATAAGTGTCACGACAATTTTATTAAATTTCTTATTAAACTGGTGGTTAGTTGATGATTATGGCTACCCTGCACTCGCCGTCGCAGCGTCCGTCGTCAGCATTTACTACTTTACCGTGTCTATGATTGTGGTTTATAGAGATTTAGGAATGTCTGAGTTTGCTCGATTTGCTCGCATGAGTGTCAGAGTAATCATACCTGCAGTCCTTATGGGGCTTGTGGTTTGGGGAGCTAAGATTGCTTTAGGTGCGGAGGATTGGTATTCGCTAATCCAGCTAGCGGTACTTGTGCCAATAGGGGTTATTGTATATGCAGCGTCATTAAAAGTCACTTACCCGACTGGCTTCAATCGCATGTTGAGTATGGTGAAACGATCTAAATAATAGTTAGTGAGCTTCTGGYCAGTGCCAGAAGCTTTTTCTTTTGATAAAGTCATTGTTAAACAATCGTAATGAGTGAGGAGACTTGCAAGTTCGTCCGAAGAAAGGAATCTGATTCTCGCTAATTTTTATATAAAAAATAGCCTTAATAACCTTATAATAAAACTCAAAAAAACCGTTTCGTATAAATACGAAACGGTCTTTCCTATGCTAGTTAATTTTCTTTACAAGTGTGTAGTTTGCATCTTTCTCACGAATCCACCCGAAATCTGCAGGTGAATTTTGATCTGATAAGACTTTAAACCACTTATTTCCATCCGAACCAATTTTTTCATCTAAAATCACCAAAGGATAACCAAAGCTATTGTTAGCACCTAAGTCTTTTGCTTTGTATGTGAATAATAGATTATCTGATTTGACTTCAGGAGTAGACCTCACGTTGATTACACCATTATGAGCTGTCATTGCCAATTGTTTCGCATTTACTCCACTATCCTTGTAACCTAGTAAAGTATCCCCACGCCACATATATTGAGCAATCTTAGCTCCCCAGTTTGGATCAGAAGCATAATGAACATTCATACCTGAAGATTTATTTCCAGGTGCCAAACCTTTAGCATATGTGCCAGTAGGCGGACCATAGTTTAAATTCACATAACGTGTCACGAATGCCACGACACTATCTTCAGGTTTGATATATGATTCTCCATCTTCAGGTGTTGAATCAAATACTTTAATACCGAAAAGATTGTTCYTCGTCTGTGCATTCACACTCATTCCCGAATCACTCTCATGCATCGCCGCACTAAGGATGAAGAGCGCGTTCACATTATAAATACTTTCCACTTCTTTTAAGAAAGCACCTAGCCCAATCAGTTTCGATTTGGTTAATGCCGTAGGATATTTTGAAGAAACAGTCTTTAAACGATCCATAATATAAAGATTCAATTCATCTGCTGTATAGTTCGTTTTACTTCTTGCTGATAAGTATTGGAAATATGGATAGTGCTGACCTGCGAATACACCATTTTCATGATAGAAATTGACGCCATCCTGAGAATAATATTTTTGAAGATTCGTCATAAATATTGGTGCAGGTCCAATTTGATAGCCACCAAAACCAAACGATTTATTGGCATGATTATAAGTAAAATGTGTTAACACACCTGTAGATGACGGCATGTAGTAATCTTTATTTGTAATCAGCTCTTGCGGAATATATTCAATTTCACTTTGTTTCGCAAAACCAATTGTTCCACCAGCTTGAACTTTTACATATTTGTCATTGGACTCCAGTAATTTTAATTCTCTACCATATTGAATATATGTGACTTGTTTTGAAAAAGTGTTATCTGAATAAATGACAGTTGTAGATCCTGGCGTGTAATGCTTTGCATAAGCAAGACCGTCTTTAATTTGAATCATTTCATTGCCCTTATAGATTGCTTTGGCAGAAGGATTACTTCTGAAAGCAGAAGCTGCAGCATCATATGTAATATATTCCGATTGCCCTTTCACAAGTTGACCATCTTTAATTATGGCATTGTAGTATTTAGTTGTATCAATAGGTGGCTCCGGCTCAGGTTCAGTGGGTGGTGTTGGCACATAGCTCTCTTTCGCTTCTAAGAAACGTACGATAAATGCGGCTGCTTGCGCTCGAGTCGCATTAGATTTTGGTTCAAATCTCATTGTCCCATCGTCATTCGGAATACCGTTTATAATTCCGTAATTAGTTGCATGAAAAATTGCTAATTTCGTTGCTGATGTCATTAAACTAGCATCTGAAAAAAGGGTTTCCTTTTTTACTAATTCCATTTTACTGTAGATCAATGCATTTTCAATGGTCAAAGCAACTTGCTCACGTGTAATCAAGGCATCAGGATTAAATCTATCTGACGTTACACCTTGCATAATACCTGCACCAGCCACAGCATTAACAGAAGCAGCCAATGTCATATTTGGTGTAACATCTTTAAAAGTGGCTTGTGCTTCAGGTAAATTCAAAGCCCTTTTTATGAATGCTGCAAATTGAGCACGTGTTACTTGTTCTTCTTGGCCGTATTTTCCTTCTCCATAACCTAACAAAATTCCCCGTTTAACAGCTTCTCTCATCTCAGGTGCTAAAGTACCGGTAATATCATCATGGCTATCGGCTTTTACTTTTTGTGTCGTCAATAACATCGTAAATGCCAACGTGAACATGACCACAAGAAGCAAACCCTTCTTTATATGTTTCATTCTCATTTCCTCCAATTATTGTGACTATTTCCATTTTAATAGAATAATTGGTATAATAAAAGGTTTTTTGGGTAATTATAAAATAGATAAAGATTTTTACCCATAAAATGGAACAAAATGAAAAGCCATTCGTCTAAACTAGTACGAATGACTTCTTATTAATTAAAAGGTTTAACCCTACAAAATTTGGGGATATTAATAATATAAAAAGCCATTTGCCTTATTAGACAAATGACTTCTAACTTAATATTATTTTGCCATTTTAGCGCTGTACACTGCTGCTGAGAATTCAGCACGAGATGCTTCAGCATTAACTTTGTAATACGATGTTTGGAAAACTGTTGTTTGGTCAATTGTTTTTAATGCAACAATTGGATCGTGAGCCCAATACGTTTTTGGAACATCATTATATATAGAGGCCGTGTGAACTTGATTTTCTGTTGCAGCAGAAATTTTGAATGCACGGTCTAAAATTACGGCTAATTGTGCTTTTGTTAAAGAATCATTCATTCCAAATCTTCCTGAAGTATAACCACTTAATATACCTGCTTCGTTCATTGCCGCTATATCTTTAGCAAAAGTATGATTTGTTGGAACATCAGAAAATCGAGATTGATTTTTAGGCGTTAATTTTAATACTCTATTTACCATCGCGGCAGCTTGTCCACGAGTAACTTCAGCATTCGGACGGAATTGTTGGTTTTCAAAACCATTGATTACACCATCCATATTTAGTTCCTTAATTGCTACATAGGCTGGATGCGTTGACTTCACATCCGTGAAATTACCATTTGTTACGGGTGGTGTAGATGCAACTGATGCACTTCCAATTCGTTTAGCACCCATATAATATTTTCCCCAGTAGTATGGGTCGTTTATGCTCGCTATTGCAATTCCTTTAGAAGAGGTTGCTGAGATAAATTGGCTATTTCCAATATAAATTCCTACATGAGATGTGTATCCCAAGTTATCGAAGAAGACTAAGTCTCCCGGTTGAAGATTTGATTTTGAAACAGAAGTGCCCTGTGAATATTGATTGGCAGCTGTTCTATTTAATGATATACCAGCAATATTTTTGAAAACATAAGATGTATATCCAGAGCAGTCAAACCCTGATGGAGTAATTCCACCATATTGGTATGGGACGCCCTGTAATGTTTTAGCGTAGTTCACGATTTCATTTTCTGTTGAAGCACTGGCTTGAGTCGTCATAAATGGCGCCACTGAGATCAGTAACACAGCGATGATCATCTGAGTAATACGTTTCTTCATTTTCCACCTCATGTAATTTTTGGAACCTAGACATAATATCTGGTTCATTTCTATAGTTTTAACAATCTATTTTAAATAATATCAGACATTTCATGATAGTTACTTTACGTTTAGGTTACAATTGTGTAACAATCGACAGAAAATTAAAAAACTCGAGGCGATAAACGCTTCGAGTTTTCCTTTTTATTTAAAGACTGTCGGTTTTTGGGCTCTTGCTAAGAACACACTATACGTTGACCTTGTCATTTTTGCATGAGGTTGGAATTGTGTTGTCGAAATACCTTTTGCTATTCCTTGTTGAACTAATGCCTGAATGGCTTCATAACTTGCCATGCCTGTATTCATATCAGAAAAATGTAAACCTTTATTAGGATCACTTGGGAACATGAATGCATTTTGTATGAGAATGGCCATCTCTGCGCGAGTCACAGCTTGATTAGGCTTAAATGTATCATCCGGAAAACCTGATAGAATTCCTTCTTCTAATGCAGACTGGATGTAGCCGGATGCAAAATTACCAGAACCTACATCTTTAAATGAAGTGACTCTCTCTTCCCCATTCAAATCCTTTGCTCGTCCAAGTAATGCTACTGCTTCAGCTCTTGTAATTTCTTTAGTGGGCTTAAATGATCCATCCTTATAACCATTCATTTGTTCTTTAAAGAACAAATAGCTGACATGACTTGAATACCACTGGGATTGATTCAAGTCAGTGAACGCCGGATTTTTTAATGTCACATTAACTTTTTCTGTTACAGCAGCTCCATTTTTCATTACAAAAGTAAAATTAAATGAATAAGTTCCCGCAGGACGATACAATTCCCACTTTGAGCCTGTCACTTCTTTTAGGGTAGTCCCATTTTCTGTTAGCTTCCAACTACTCACAGCATCTTTATTTTGTAATGTAAACAAGATCTGACCATTTGCTACTTTGGATTCCAAGAATGGTAGTTCTGTAATGATAGGCTCATAGGTAGCGACTCCATACCCAAACGTTTCATCTCGTCCTACTGCACCTAAATCCGTGGCTGTCACTTGCAACATTTGACGCAATTTTACATTTGATGCATTTGGGAATCGTTCTTTATAAAGTGCCAACACTCCGGTCACATGTGGAGCAGCCATAGAAGTACCTGATTGAGAAAAATATCCGTTCTGTTGGCCATCCGTTGTATCCAAATTTCTCGGATATGTACTAACTATAGATGAACCTGGTGCTGCAATTTCAACTTCTGGTCCACTTGAAGATTCAAGCAATTTCTCGTTTGTTGCAGTTATAGCAGAAACACCGATGACGCTGTCATATTTTGCGGGATATTGAACACTATCTTTTTGCAAAGACTCTCCTTCGTTCCCAGCAGCGGCAACTAGCACCATCCCACTTTGATACGCTTTATCCAATACCATGCGAAGAGCGGGGTCATCCCCGTTAGTTGTAACACTTATATTTAAAATATCTATATCATTCTTAATGGCCCACTCTACACCAGCGACTAAACTGGCAGTAGAACCGCCTCCATTACGATTTAACGATTTAATTGCAAATAATTCAACATTTGGCGCTATACCTTGAATACCTGCATTATTCTTCAGCGCAGCTATCGTTCCCGCAACATGTGTTCCATGACCGTTGTCATCATCGTAAGACACAGATTGTGGGCATCTTACTTCTAAACTGCAAAAGCCTCCACGAACAAACAAATCGGAATGCTCCGTGTCAATTCCTGTATCCAGAATACCTACCTTAACGCCTTTTCCTGTATAGGGTGTAACTTGTGTAGGCGTAACTTTAAGTTGTTTAAAGGATACTGGGACTGAATCCGCTGAAATTTGATAATCAAAATCTGGCAGGATTTGAACATTTGATGAATCCATCTTAAGTTCATTCAGTTGTGAAGATGTTACTTCAAGTTCAACTACCGGGATAGTGTCGAATTCACGCAGTATCTTGTAATTATCGAGTAAATCTTTCTGGCTATCGTTTACTTTTACTAGAATGTGATGCGTTGTTTCCGCAACTACTTCATGATTGGGTAAACTACCAAAAAGTAAAAGCGCAGACAAAGCAATACTCCCAATGTATTTCACGCTATCGCCCCCTATCTCTTTTTCTCATTATACTTTTAATTGACTCATATGAAAAACGCTGACCTAAATTTTCTTTAGATCAGCGTTTTTGGTTTAATGAAGTTTAGGAGAAGGTTTGCCGTTTACCGTGTTATATAATGGCAACACATCTTTTCGCCCTTCATAGTGGTAGAAATAGTCAAGAGTTGCCATGAAGATAGCTTTTGCCATTTGGTCACGACGTGTAGATGATGCGATATACGCATTATCAGTCTTGTTATCGATAAATCCGATTTCTGCTAAAGCTGCAGGCATTGTATTCTCACGTAATACATAGTAGTTCCCAGGTCTAGCACCACGGTCTGCCAAATCCCATGCTTCTAGCATACGATTTTGAATATATGTGGCAAGAGCTTTGGAATCATTTACATATGGATTAGTTGCAGCTGTTCGATAATAATAAGTTTCTGTTCCATTCGCTGAACCATTCAGTGCATTTGCATGCATACTGATGAAAATATCACCATTGTTTTGCGAAGCAAATTTAGTACGTGCGCCCAACTCAAGAAAAACATCTGTGGATCTTGTCAATTTTGCCTGAATTGGTGTTTTATCGAAATATGTCTTAATTAATTTGGAAATGCTCAATACGACATCTTTTTCTTTATAACCAAACCCCTGAGCGCCTGGATCGTGTGCACCGTGACCTGGATCGATGATGACAACTAAATCGCTAGGTACAGTAGTAGGTGGCGGTGTTACGACAGGAGGCGTTGGATTATTCGGATCTGGCAAATCTATTTGGATATATGAACTATGTACAAATCCTTCTTTTCCATTTACACGTATGAAAGACCAATCTCCAATTGTATATCCATATTCAACGACTTGTCCCTTGTTTACTTTTACCAAAGAAGGGTATTGTGTATTAGGACCAGTGCGGACGTTTAAACTATCTACATTTACATACATAGGACGGTTAAACGTTTGTTCATCAGACGTACGGAATTGACTATGAATTCCACGAGCTAAGAATACAGAGAAGTCTGCTCGAATAATCGTCTCAGATGCACCAAATGAACCGTCAGCATAACCTTGTGCAATTCCTTTTTCCATCAGACGAGAAGAAGCAATTGATACAGAGTTTGCTCCATACCCAAATGAGCGACTAATTAAAAGAGCCATTTCACCACGTGTCAAAGTTTTGTTAGGCTGGAATTGGCCATTAGGATAACCTGAAATAATCCCCTTATTTACCATTTGTTGAATATATCCAGATGCAAAATAGTTTGAAGAGACATCTGAAAAGGATGTTGCCTTTTTCTCTCCATTCAAACCAAGTGCACGCCCTAGCATAGCAGCAGCTTGTCCACGCGTTACTTGTTGGTTCGGTGAGAAGGATGTCGAAGAAATTCCGTTCGCAATTCCTCCTTCTACTAAATAATAGATTTCCTCTTGGGCTCTATGGGTAGTTCCAACATCACTAAATGATGTGTTAGCCGAAGCTTGTGTTACAGGAAACCCTAATCCAATGAATACTGCAGCAAAGAAAGCATACAACCATAATTTTTTCAAATCGCAAAATTCTCCTTTTTCTATGTTGTAACGGAATCGTAACATAAAATTTGCCAAATTTCTATGTTTCTATTGGTCTATATTTTAACAATAATCGACTTTTTCACTCTATTTTGCTGTATTTTAATTGGAGAATATAAATTACAAAAGACCTCACTCTGTGAGGTCTTTTGTAATTTAGTTAATGAATTTGACAGATTGTAAGAAGTTATAAAGAATTTTTGCCATTTGGCCACGTTCAGTATCTTGTGAAGGACCAAACGTTCCATTGCTGTAACCGTTGATGTATCCAGCTTGATAAACTTTTTGAACGTGTGGTCGTGCAGTGTTACCGA
>NZ_JBFUJC010000132.1:0-8154 GCF_056401595.1 Paenisporosarcina sp. P4_E4_2
GAATAAAGCCGTAGCTGCTCCAATAATTCAGCCTACCAATGCACCGATTAAGAAATCCTTAGAATTCATATCATCACTTGATTTCGAATAAATTGGATCTCGGTGCTGTCCATTGGAATACTCATACGCTTGTGGAAGATAGGCTTCCGTCTGATTGGATTTATTCGAATAAAACTCGTGGTTGTACTTCGCTTCGTTATAATTTGGTTTAAATTGTGTCATGTTGGTTCCCCCTTATTTTTTTGTATCTCTATATGATTTATCTGGTTCGCTTGCATAAATCGTGTAACCTGCTCTAGCTTCTTCAATTGCTTTTCTTTCTTTCCACTTGTCGCGAATGCCTAGAGCAACATTGCTCCATTGTACAACTTGCGCAATCTTATCTTCATTTCGTTCTACCTCTGTCGTAATTGACGATGTAATGCGTCGGATTGATGTATTTAAGCCATTTACTGACTCCCCTACATTTTTCACGGCATCTACAACACTGTTAAGTTTTTCAGATTTATTTTGAATATCTGAAGCCAAACCATTTGTCTTATGCAATAATTCTGTTGTCTCTCTTGTTACTCCTTGTAATTGACCTTCTAATCCAGACATTGTGTCTGAAAATTCATTAAGCGTCTTCTTCAGCGATGTAAATGTCATCGCAAGACTAACGCAAAGAACGAGAAAGCCTATAGCTGCAACCAACGCTGCTATGTATAATATTATTTCCATTCGAGTTCCTCCTCTAGATTGTACATACTACCTATCTTCCCACACATAGCGGTAAATAAACATCTATGTTATCTTTATTCCACAAAAACATTTTATTTCCTCCATAAAAATAAAACTCCAGTCAAAAAAGACCAGAGTTTTGTGAAATTATATTTTTTGTTCGAAGGCAGCTTGGAACTTTTGAACATCCCCTGCACCCATGAATAAGTATACAGCATTTTGATGCTTCAGTAACACATCAATTTCTTCGGTTTTCAGGACAACACAGTTGTCAATCAGATCACATAAATCATCGATGGTTAAGTCTCCTGCATTTTCACGTGCTGATCCGAATATATCACACAAATATACGTTATCAGCCGTTTCCAGGCTCTCTGCGAACTCCTTAAGGAATGTGCGAGTACGTGAAAACGTATGAGGTTGGAATATTGCAATGACTTCACGATTTGGATACTTCTGACGAGCCGACTGGATAGTTACTTTGATTTCAGTCGGATGATGTGCATAATCGTCAATTAAGATTCGATCTCCTTTTCTGCTTTCAGCAAAACGGCGTTTGACGCCACCGAATGTATGCAACTGCTGCTGAATGATATCAGCAGGGATTCCTTCGTAATTACACAAAGAAATGACAGCCAATGCATTTAGTACGGCATGGTCTCCGAATGAAGGGATTTCAAATGTACGGTAAAATTCATTTCGAACGAAAACATCGAATGTAGATCCAGAAGTCGTTTTCACCACGTTACGAGCTTCAAAGTCATTTTCTGAGCCAAATCCATAAAACACAACGGGAACATTGGCATGGATTTTTTGTAGATGTTCATCATCACCACATGCAATAATGGCCTTATTCACTTGAAGCGCCATTGATTGGAATGCCTCAACCACATCGTCGATGCCACCGAAATAATCCGGATGATCAAAATCGATATTAGTCATGATCATGTAATCAGGATGGTATGCCAAGAAATGACGACGGTATTCACATGCTTCAAAAGCAAAGTATTGTGCTTGTGATTCACCATGACCCGTTCCATCTCCAATTAAATATGAAGTCGGTGCAAAGCCACTTAATACATGTGACATTAAACCCGTTGTAGAAGTTTTGCCATGTGATCCTGTAATACCTACCGAGACGTACTGGCCCATTAAGTTCCCTAAAAACTTGTGATAACGGATTACATCGATTCCTAATTCGTTAGCACGAATCAGTTCTTCATGATTGTCTTTAAATGCATTCCCCGCAATTACGGTCATGCCTTTTTCAATATTATCTGCGTTAAATGGCAAGATTTTGATGTCACGTTTTCGTAGTGGATCTTCAGTGAAAAAATGTTTCTCTATATCAGAGCCCTGAACCTGGTTCCCTGCATCGTGCAAAATTTGTGCAAGTGAACTCATGCCAGACCCTTTAATTCCTGTAAAATGAAACACTGTCATTTGTATAAACCTCCTGGGAAAGGTGCCCGTACTTTATTATCAATAATTCCTTACCCCATTATATCATCATTTAATCTTGCCTAGAAATGAACGATTTTTCCCACAATTATATAGACCTGGCTGGGGTTATTCTCAATTCCATTGTCATTCATTGAAGAGAAGCTGTAAATCATTTTCTGTAATGAAAACTTCTCGTGCTTTACTTCCTCTTGATTCCGAAACATATCCATGCTGTTCCATTAAGTCAACAAGTCTTGCCGCACGGTTGTAACCTATATGAAACTTACGTTGAAGCAGCGAAGTTGAAGCAGAGCCTTGTTCCAAAATAAATCGGCACGCTTCTTCAAATAACTCATCCTGATCTTCTGCCACTTCCAGACGACGCACCAATTCCTCTTGCTCAAATAAATATGATGGTTCTCCCTGACTACGTGCGTGTTCAATAATTTCTTCCATCTCTTCATCCGTTACGTAGGTCCCTTGTATACGGATTGGCGCAGACATACCATTGCCAAGGTATAGCATGTCGCCTCGACCGAGTAACCTTTCAGCACCTTGGACATCCAAAATCGTACGCGAATCTATTTGCGAGGACACTGAAAATGCGATACGAGTCGGGATATTTGCTTTAATCAGTCCTGTTATGACATCTACAGACGGACGTTGTGTAGCGACCACTAAATGAATCCCGCAAGCACGTGCTTTTTGAGCAATCCGACAAATTGATTCTTCCACTTCCGTAGGTGCCATCATCATTAAGTCTGCCAATTCATCAATAACAATCAACAAATAAGGCATTTTTTGTGCAAATTGTCTTTTCTCTTCTGCCATTGCATTATAACGTGTGATATCCCTTACCCCTGTATGAGCAAACAGCTGATAACGGCGTTCCATTTCTTCTACTGCCCATTTTAGTGCAGCAGTTGCAGCCTTAACGTCAGTGATGACGGGACTGACGAGATGAGGGATATGATTGAAGGGTGCCAGTTCTACCATTTTCGGATCAATCAGGAGTAAATTTAATTCTTTCGGCGTGGCTTTATATAATAAGCTGATTAATAAAGAATTAATACAAACTGACTTACCTGATCCCGTTGCTCCCGCAATTAAGCCATGTGGCATTTTACGCAAATCAATGGTAATAGGTGTCCCAGTCAAATCTAATCCGAGAGCTGCTTCAAGCGGTGAGTCAGAATCCGTGAAGTTTGAACTCCCGACAACTTCCGATAGACGGACAGGACGGGACGTTTGGTTTGGAATTTCAATTCCAATCGAACTTTTCCCAGGAATCGGTGCCTGTATCCGAATGTCTTTCGCAGCAAGTGCCAATTTCAAATCATCCGCCAGATTACGAATTTTGCTCACTTTCGTCCCTTGACCGACTGTTATTTCAAATTGTGTGACAGCAGGACCTTGAACCATGTTTACAATTTCCGCTTTAACTTGGAAATAAGACAAGGATTCGATTAATCGAGCAGCTTGCATGCTCATCCACTCGTTATCTTGCGTCTTTTGCTCAGGTGGTACTAAATATCTCTCTCTCGGGAAAATATATCCTGGCTGGCTATCTTCCACAATTGCATGATCAGGTTGTTGGTCCTGACCAGTCGACCTTTCAACAGGAGCATCCACTGGCTGTTGTTCGATTGGTTTATTAGGAATCTCTTGTTTTGGCATTATAGTAGGTATCATATTAGTTCGTGTTGTGGCTTGCTGATATTTTGCCTTATCAGAATTAAGCATCATCACATTAAAAGGCAAAGATTTCTTTTTCTTTTCTGTTAATGGGATGTCGGTTACTTGCCCATCAATAGCCGATGGCATCTCTACATCCAACTGTTCTTCAACCTTTACATGGGACTCATTTACAACTTCTTTTTCTATTGTGGCTGATTGTTCGAGCATTTCAGATTCTACTTGCTTGGAAATGTTTGTTTCAGTCGGTTTAACTTCAACAAATACACTCGCCTCTTGTTCAACGACTTTAATCTGATTCTTTTTAGCCAACAACTCATCAAAAGGAGATATTTTCGAACGGAAAGGTGTTTCCCGAACTATCTCTTTTTCTGTGATAGGTTGATGCTTTTTCATTTCCTGTTCGCTTTGTTGGATGATGGTTCCAGATGGCTTAATCGACGGTGATTCACTTTCTTCGATAATGGTAGCCGCTGTTTCTTTATTCACTTCACCCAAGTTCTTTTTGGCTAATAGATCATCAATCGGAGATATTTTTGGACGATTGAAACCATGAATAGGGGATGGAACTTCTGAAGGGACAAACAGCTTCGACTGAACAGGCACTTTTGTTATTCTTGGCTTTACTTCTTGGAAACTATCTCTTGTTGTCGAAAAGCTATCTCTTGGACTCGGAATACTTGAGTGCTCTACTCTTGGTTTTGTCGCTTGATGGACAACTGTGTTTTGTCGCTTCTGCTGCCATWGTTTATGCATATATAAAGGTTGATATTCTTCTTCCTTTTCGCCATCATCTAAATCAGCATCTTCTGAACGATCTTTCTCATTATCGCTGATTAAAGGGAATCGGAAAGGTGTTTTGGTCTCTCTGTATGTAGTCTGCTCAAGTTCTTCTATTAATATTACTTCTTCTTTTTCTATTGATTCTTCTGAAAATACTTTTTTTAATGTTTTGGTCAACCAATTCAATACAAACCCTCTTTTCGTGTCAATGCTTCCATTTTAGCAGGTTTGCAAGTCAAATCAAACGGCTTTAAAAAAACTCTGCGCATCAAAATCCTTGAGTACACAGAGTTTTACCTAGTTTATGCTTGGAAAGCTGATCCTATTTCAGCAGTGTCTTCTAATACTAAAATCCCTTTTTCTGTAGGTGCATCTGGTAAAGCCAATTCTTTCGCCGAACAAATCATGCCACTCGATGCAACGCCACGTAATTCTGCATCTTTGATCACTAAACCACTTGGCATCACAGCACCAACCTTTGCTACTACTACTTTTTGGCCCGCTTCCACATTTGGGGCTCCACATACAATTTGAAGCGTTTCTTCGCCCACTTCAACTTGGCAAACATTTAATTTATCAGCATTTGGATGTTTTTCTTTAGAAGAAACATAGCCAACTACAAATTTAGGCGAAAAGTCGACCTCTAATTTCAAGTCCAAATCATGATTAATCAGCAGTTGTTGTAAAGATTCCACGATTTCTTTTGTTACTTCAACGGAGCCTTGCTCAGTCAATTGAAGATATTTACTCGAGTTAAATACATTAAATGCCCCAACTTTGCCTGTCTTTGCATCTTTGATTAACGTAATGTCACCTTTTGTTTCAGTTGTCACTTCTTCAAAAGTATTTGGTACCAGTTGTACTAAAAGCACATCTCCGACACCTTTTGTATTGTAAAAAATATTCATTTGTCATTGTTCTCCTTTTGTACGCGATTTTTGGCCATAATAAAGATCGGTTCCAATTCCCCGTCTTCGTAAATGAAAGATAAAGATGTGATTGGCACTTTACCTACTGTAAAGAAATGCATGGTTAACTGGGCAAGTACATCATAACCTGCTTCGTTTCGAATATCTCCGATGATTAACACATCTTGATGAGGCACTGACAATGTCATATCTCCTGTAATTTTCGTTTGCATGTCTTTCAAAAATTGTTCATTTAAAATACGACTGGCGTCATATCCATCGTTCGCATTGACAAAGTAAAATATATTACCTGCCACATGGTCTTCTTTCATGTCGGTTGACAGTTTTCTGACTTGGAAACGCGCAGCTTCTTTCATCTCTGAATCTGTGATATTTAACTGACTCATCATTTGTTCATCGAGCAATCGATACGTGTTTCCCAAATCCAGTGCATAATAGATTCGTGTTTCCGCTGTATGATCAGTAACAACGAATGCATGTCCTTCATTCGATTTCAACGGGAATGAGGTTGAACGGATAACAGGATAAATATGTGATGTTGATTTGGTCAAGCCTTTGGTTTCCTGTTCCATCGCGTCGAAAGTCTGACTAATGGTATAGACAACCTCTTGAATTGCCAGATCTTTTTTCATTTCATATTTAGCCAAAATTTCTGGCAGTGAAATTTCCATACCTTTATTCAACCCAGTATGATTCAGACGTAGCCGATCAGTTTTTTTATCATGTTGCCACGTGAATGAAGGATTCGGTAGTTCTTGCTTTAATCGTTCAACTAATTGTTCTGGTTTCAAAGTTTCACATCCTTTACAAAAGGAAGCGGTTCCTACCGTTTGGGCGGAACCGCTCTCATAATATTGGAACATTCTAAAGAAGTTCTGTTAGGAATTGTTCTATTTCTTCCTTAGTTTTACGGTCTTTGGTGACAAAACGCCCTACTTCCAGTCCGTTTCTAAAGACTAAGAAACTTGGAATTCCATATATCTCTTGTTCTGCACACAAATCAATAAATTGATCACGGTTAACAGATACAAATGTGAAGATTTCAAACTTCTCTTCAACCTCTGGCATGAAAGGGTCAATAAAATGACAATCCGGACACCAGCCAGCCGTAAATAGAAACACTACATCTTCCGTTAATTTCAGAGCTTGGAATTCTTCAACAGATTGTAAATCTCTCATTTGAATTCCTCCTTTATGAATCAATTTTTACAGAACGAACAATTTCCATCATTTGCTCCATGTTCTCCGAAATGTTAGCTTTATCCGAAATGGTCGTTAGTTTCACGCCACCGATACTTGCCATAATTTCGTATTGTTCCTCACCTGATGGTAAAACAGCGATGAAACCAAAGCGACCATTTTGCTCAAAAGTCTCTTGAGCTTTAATGTCATCTTTTTTCTCAGCTTGTAATAAATCATAAAATAAATGACTATCTTGTTGTTCATTCGGGTTTACAAACAACACATACGATTCGTCGTTATCCTTCATGACGATGTTCGTTTCGTCCGAATCTTCCTCTATAGAAAAGCCTTTTGGAACAAATAATTCAACATTTTCAATTTGTTCATTCGGCTCAGCTGATTCATTTTGAAAAGCTTCTTTTGCAGCATTTATTCCTTCTCCCATTTGTTCTTCAGGAGTTGCAGAACAAGCAACTAAAGTTACTAATAAGAAAGGTGCGATCGCAATTCGCATCCATTTTCGTCTCATGTTTTTCCCTCCTATCTAAGAAAGCACTATGTTCTATTTTAATATGGTTCCCATATCGTTGCAACTTAAGTCGTTTTTTGCGTAGGATTGGCATACAAGTATTGACCTATCAATAGTTTGACAATGTGTTCAAACATCACACTGCGATTGACAAGTCCGTTTGTGAACACACCTACGGCTCCTTCTTTATGTCGTATTCCCACTTGTTTTGTGTAGGTTTCCATTACAGGTCCAAGCTCTTCCCCATTTCGGATGGGTTCCGCCACTTCTGCAGGCAAAGGAATCTGGGCGCCTCCAGCGATAAATTGCTGACCTGTTTTCGTATGCAGTACACCCCAGTTGCAAACAAACAGTTGGCCATTTATTTCTTTTACTCCTCCCTCGAGTCCGAAAGAAATTTCTGCTTGGGATTCCTTGAAAGCTAACCATGCTCGGTTTTTTGCACCGAGTAAAGTTTCTTCGTCTCCAATTGGTTGATCCGAAACATTCGAGGGTACAGAAACTGAAAAGAAATCCACATTTTCCAGTAATGAAGAACATATATTTTCTACTGCGTTCACTTTTGCCTGATTTTTTGTTCCAATAGCAATTTTCATATGAGTCTCCTTGAATTTCGCACAAAAAAAGCGCCTTTTCAGGCACTTCCAGACTGTAGACAAAGAAAAAATGAGTGAATATAACTGTATACTATTGAAAAAGAGCCTATGCAAGAAAATGTTGATTTCCATTGCGGCGGACGCGTTTCGCGGGCACGGCTTCAGTCTCCTCGTCACTACGTTCCTGCGGGGTCTTCAGCTCGTGCTGTTCCCGCTGAAGTCGCCGCCTCCACTCCAATCAAAAGAAATTGCTTCTGTAAGCTGTCTCTGCAAAATA
>NZ_JBFUJC010000133.1:0-8081 GCF_056401595.1 Paenisporosarcina sp. P4_E4_2
GTTCGTAAACCATGCTCAGAAGTCCATTCCTAATGATGGGAAGATCTGTTTTCACCAAATACAGATTCTCTGGACAACCCATTCAAAAGTACTATTCTTCGTCTTTGCATTTATCATGTATTTTGATTGTCATTATAATATAGAAGAAACTCCAAAATCAAGTGCAAATTATGCTAAATAATAAATCGTCAATGCAATCAACATTGCGAGTAAAATGTACCCACCTAACTGGAAAAAAGGTTTTGTCTGGAAATCCAGCAACTCCGAAGGGGCACGCATTGACTCCGTATCCACTAAACTTCTTTTCGATGAGAAAACTTTTCTGAAGCTCATAGTAAAAATATCGAAAAATCCATTTGAGACAACATAGACTAATAACCCAATAAAAGTGATCGTTCCTCCGACAAAAAACGACATGTTTATATAAGAGGTAAGTGTCACTTCTTTAATAATGAGTAACATCATTGCAATAATAAGTAACTGAGAAGCAATAAACCAATTAACCAACTTTTTCATAAAAACACCTCAATCCTTCTCATATTGTAGAAGAATTGACGGAAAAAATCAAAATTTCGCTAAACGAATTAATAATTCGCAATTCTCGAACAACCTTAGACTACCAACGGTTCTGTTATGTTCTTGTAATCTTTCTGTTACATAAGTGTAAAAAATATTCAAAAAAAGACTGTACAGATTTTTTTGAATATGTATAATTAACATTGTAACAATTTTTCAGAATATTTAAGGAGGTCATTTTAAGTGAAGAAAAGCAAATTAGTTTGGCTATTAAGTCTTATGCTAGTACTTAGTATGTTCTTAGCTGCTTGTGGTAAAGATGAAGAAAAACCTTCAACTGAACCAACAACTGACGGAGAAGGCGAAGGTACAGAAGAACCAGCTGAAGGTGCTTTAGATGCGGAGCAAATCCTTAATCTAAACCACGTCGCTGAGATTCCATCATTGGATTCTTCAATCGTTGAAGACCAAGTTGGTTTCGACATGTTAGGTAACGTAAACGAAGGTCTTATGCGTTTAGATCAAGAAAATGTTCCTGTTCCAGCTATGGCTGCTGAGGAACCAACAATTTCTGAAGACGGTTTAACATACACGTTCAAATTACGTGATGCTAACTGGTCTGACGGTTCTGCTGTTACTGCTAACGACTTCGAGTATGCATGGAAACGTGCAATTGACCCAGCGACTGGTTCACCATACGGTCCTTACATGATGGCTGGCGTTATCAAAAACGCAACTGCTATCGGTGAGAAAAAAGCTGAAGTTGCTGACCTTGGAGTTAAAGCTCTAGATGAGAAAACTCTTGAAGTTACTCTTGAGCGTCCAGTTCCTTACTTTATCTCATTGATGTCATTCGGAACATTCTTCCCGCTGAAAGAAGAATTCGTTAAGGCACAAGGCGATAAATATGCAACAAATTCTGAAACAATTCTTTACAACGGTCCATTCACTATGACTGATTGGGATGGCACTGGTTTAACTTGGAAACTTAAGAAAAACGAACAATATTGGGATGCAGAAACTGTAAAACTTACTCAAATCAACTTCGACGTTGTTAAAGAAGTAGCTACTGCAGTTAACCTTTACACAACTGGCGAAAAAGATCGTACTGGTCTTTCTGGTGAGTATGCTATGCAATATGCTAACGATGAAAATCTATTAAAAGAATTAGAGCCAACTGTGTTCTACTTCAAATATAACCAAGAACGTAACGGTAAGAAAACACCACTTGCAAACGTAAACATTCGTGAAGCACTTGCTAAAGCATTCAACAAAGAAGATTTAGCAAATGTAGTATTAGCTAACGGATCTCTTCCAGCTAACTACTTAGTACCACAAGAATTCACTTTCACTGCTGAAGGTGCTGACTTCCGCGAAGTAAATGGCGACATGGCTACTTACAATGTTGAAGAAGCTAAAGCAGCATGGGATAAAGGTTTATCTGAGCTAGGTGTTACTGAAGTATCACTTGAAATTCTAGGTGGAGACTCTGACCTTTCTAAGAAAATGGACGAGTACTTCAAATCTCAATTAGAGACTAACCTTGAAGGTTTAAATATCACACTTAAAGAAGTACCATTCAACGTTCGTTTAGAACTTGATGAAAAACAAGATTATGATATCCAAGTTTCTGGTTGGGGCCCTGACTATCAAGATCCTATGACTTTCGTAGACTTGTTCGTAACAGGTYCTTCTCATAACTTAATGTCTTACTCTAACCCTGAGTACGACAAGTTGATTGAATCAGCTAAAGGTGAACTTGCTATTGATGCAGAAGGTCGTTGGGACGCAATGGCTCAAGCTGAGAAAATGTTAGTTCAAGAAGACTATGCAATTGGACCGATCTACCAACGCGGAACAATGGCATTAGTACAACCTTATGTTAAAGGTATTGTTTCTCACCCATTCGGTGGAGACTACTCATACAAATGGGCGTACATCTCAGGTAAAGAGTAATCTTTAACTAAGATAAAAAATCTCATAGAGAGAGAGTATATGGTATCCAATAGGGCCATATACTCTCTTTTTAAATGAGTGTGAATTAATTAAAAATTTACTATTTTCAAATATTAATTTGACATTAACTAGTTTTATCTGTTTATATAGAAAAGTAGAATTTAAATTCTGCTCGTATTCACTTAGGAGGTGCAAAAATGGCTAAGTATATCGCAAGACGTGTTTTTTATATGTTCATTACTCTTTTCCTGATTGCGACAGCAACATTTTTCTTAATGAAAACGCTACCAGGTTCCCCTATTGCATCCGCTTCGAAACTTACCCCTGACCAGCTAGCGGTAGTAGAGGCGAAATATGGTTTAAATGAACCACTACCAGTTCAGTATGGTAAATACATGCTAAATTTAGCACAAGGTGACTTAGGTAACTCATTCCAGTTTAAAGGTGCGAGCGTAACAGATTTAATTCTCAATCGCTTAGGACCATCTTTCTTACTAGGTGCACAAGGAATGATTTTAGGAGTTTTCATCGGTATTATCCTTGGGATGATTGCCGCATTACGACAAAATACGATTTGGGATTACGGTAGTACATTAATTGCTATTATCGGTATTTCTATCCCATCATTCGTTTTTGCAACAACACTTCAATACTGGTTCGGCGTTCAATTAGGCTGGTTCCCAGTTGCACTTTGGAAAGATGGCTGGATGTCCAGTGTTATGCCATCAATTGCATTAGCAATGGGACCACTTGCAATTGCTTCACGTTTCATCCGTACAGAAATGATCGAAGTTTTAAGCTCCGATTATATTACTCTAGCACGCTCTAAAGGTGCCAGTGGATTTGAAGTAGCATTTAAACATGCTTTCCGTAATGCTTTGATTCCTTTGGTAACGGTTTTAGGACCAGTTGCTGCTGGATTACTTACAGGTTCACTTGTTATAGAGCAAATATTTGCGATTCCAGGTATCGGTGAGCAATTTGTAAAAGCGATTATGATCAATGACTATTCAATTATTATGGGAACAACGTTGTTCTTCTCTGTATTCTTGATTTTCATTATCTTAGTTGTCGATGTTCTTTATGGAGTAATCGACCCACGTATCCGTTTATCAGGAGGTAATAATTAATGACACAAAATCTAGATAAATTACCTGCTGGTTCTTTTAACCGTATTACAATAGATAGCAGTGCAGCAGAACGTATTACTAAACCAAGTTTAAGCTTCTGGCAAGATGCATGGTTACGCATTCGTAAAAACAAAGCGGCCATCGTTAGTATTGTCATTTTGTTTTTGATTATAATCATGTCATTTGTAGGGCCAATGATAAGTCCGCATGATGCAGAGACACAAACTCTTACTCATGCAAACTTGCCACCGAAAGTTCCAGGTTTTGAAAACATCGGTATTTGGGATGGAACAGGGAATTTGGCAGGTCAAGAAGTAGATTTGTATGAACTGAAAAATGTAGACGAATACTACTGGTTCGGTACTGATGGATTAGGACGTGATATGTTCTCACGTGTATGGGAAGGTACTCAAATCTCATTATTCATTGCATTCATTGCAGCTTTAATAGATATGGTCATCGGCGTTCTTTATGGAGGTATTTCTGCATATTATGGCGGACGAGTAGATGATATCATGCAACGTGTCGTTGAAATCTTATACGGAATTCCAAACCTTGTCGTGGTTATCTTAATGATTCTCGTCATGGATCCAGGTATCATGGCCATTATTATCGCCATTACAATTACTGGATGGATTGGGATGTCACGTGTTGTACGTGGACAAGTTCTTAAATATAAAAACCAGGAATTCGTATTGGCTTCACGTACTTTAGGAGCAAGCAACAACCGCATCATTTCTAAACACTTACTTCCTAACATTCTAGGAATTATTATTATCAACACAATGTTCACAATTCCAGGTGCAATCTTCTTCGAGGCTTTCTTGAGCTTTATCGGTCTTGGGTTACAACCACCAGCTGCATCACTTGGAACATTGATTAACGATGGTTATAAACTAATCAAATTCCAACCGCATATTTTGATGTTCCCGTCAATTGTCTTGAGTTTATTGATGGTGGCATTTAACTTACTCGGAGATGGATTACGWGATGCACTTGATCCGAAAATGAAAGATTAAGAAGGAGGAAAGCGACAATGGAAAAAATCTTAGAAGTAAAAGACCTTCAGCTTTCCTTCCACACTTTTGCAGGGGAAGTAAAAGCCATTCGTGGTGTAAACTTCGATTTGCAAAAAGGGGAAACGCTAGCGATCGTTGGTGAATCGGGTTCAGGGAAATCAGTAACAACAAAAGCGATTATGCGCCTTTTACCAGAATCTAGTTCAGAATTCAAAAGCGGACAAATTTTGTTCAATGGCAAAGATCTAACAAAGCTCTCAGATAAAGAAATGCAAAAAATTCGTGGTAAAGATATCTCAATGATCTTCCAAGATCCAATGACATCACTTAACCCTACAATGACAATTGGTCGTCAAATTACTGAACCATTGTTAAAGCACCAGAAAGTAGGGAAAACAGAAGCGAAAAAAATTGCGATTGATTTATTGCGTATGGTAGGGATGCCTAAACCTGAATTACGTATTAAGCAATATCCACACCAATTCTCTGGTGGTCAACGACAACGTATCGTTATCGCGATTGCTCTTGCTTGTAATCCTCAGATTCTGATTGCGGATGAACCAACAACAGCATTGGACGTTACGATTCAAGCTCAAATTCTTGAATTAATGAAAGATTTACAGAAGAAAATTGATACATCTATCATTTTCATTACACATGACTTGGGTGTTGTAGCAAACGTTGCAGACCGAGTTGCGGTTATGTATGGTGGACGTATTGTCGAAATGGGTACAGTGGATGAGATTTTCTATAACCCCCAACATCCGTATACATGGGGATTATTAAGCTCAATGCCTTCTCTGGATACAGCAGATGAAAAATTATATGCAATTCCAGGGACACCTCCTGATTTATTGGATCCACCAAAAGGAGATGCATTTGCACTTCGTAGTGACTATGCACTTGCAATCGATTTGGAACAGGCTCCGCCAGTATTCAAAGTGAGCGATACACATTATGCTGCGACTTGGTTATTACATCCGGAGGCACCTCAAGTCGAGCCGCCAGCTGCCATTGTGGAACGTATGAAGAAATTCCCGGGAAGTCGATACTATGAAGGAGTTGCGCGCTGATGGCTGAAAAATTGCTAGAAATTAGAAACTTAAAACAATATTTCAATGAAGGCAAAGCTAATGAAGTGCGTGCAGTAGATGACATTAGCTTCGATATTTACAAAGGTGAAACACTTGGATTAGTTGGAGAGTCAGGTTGTGGGAAATCAACAACTGGCCGTTCAATTATCCGCTTATATAATGCAACAGACGGCGAAGTGATTTTCGATGGAATTAATGTTCATGGGAAAAAATCAAAGTCGGATTTAAAAATATTTAACCGTAAAATGCAAATGATTTTCCAAGATCCGTATGCGTCGCTCAATCCACGTATGAAAGTATTGGATATTATTGCAGAAGGTTTAGATATTCATGGCTTAACAAAAAATTCAAAAGAGCGTAAAGATCGTGTCCATGAACTTTTAGAGACTGTTGGTCTTAATAAAGAACATGCAAACCGCTATCCACATGAATTCTCGGGTGGACAACGCCAACGTCTTGGTATCGCTCGCGCTCTTGCAGTAGATCCTGAATTCATCATCGCTGATGAGCCAATTTCTGCGTTGGACGTATCGATTCAAGCACAAGTAGTTAACTTATTAAAAGAACTACAAGAAGAAAAAGGATTGACTTATTTATTTATCGCACATGACTTGTCGATGGTAAAATACATTTCCGATCGTATCGGTGTGATGTATTTCGGGAAATTGGTTGAATTGGCTCCTGCCGAAGAGTTGTACAATAACCCATTACATCCTTATACACAATCTTTGTTATCTGCAATTCCACTTCCAGATCCTAACTATGAGCGTACACGCGTACGTAAATCGTATGATCCTACATCTCATAATTATCAAGATGGGGAAGAAATTGCGATGCGTGAAGTAACACCTGGACATTTTGTATTCTGTTCAGAACGTGAATTTGAATCATTAAAGTTAACTTCTGCAGCTCGTGTATAATGAACTTTGATACATGGGAAAAATGAAATGTGCCATTCCTTTATAAGGAATGGCTTTTTCTTTTGGCTCTGTTAATAAATATGGTTGTTTATCGTACATTTGCGCTAGCCGTATGTTCCGCATGAGCAAACGAATATGAAAACCACATACTTGTGGGTCTCATTCTTCGAAAAGGCTGCTCCTGCGGTTACTCGTCGCAAAATGCAATTTTGTGGAAACACCTTCGTGACCAACATCGTGCTGGCCCGAGGAGGCTTGTTAGTTCGGCTGCGGAAATGGCACAGATTCCTTTTTTTGGCTCTGTTTAATTATATTGTTGATATTCGACTGTATAGAACAAATGTTATACCCAATAAACGAAACGAACGCAACGATTCCATTAAGAAAAAGGACAGCATAACAAAATTTTTGGGAATATTTGTAGAATTATATTATATAATGAAAGAAAAAAATTGCCTTAGTTAAGAAAATAGGCGAGTTTAGTTTTAGGAGGTAGATAAACTTTGTTAATGATTTTACGGATTCTATTTTCAATTATTACATTAGCATTAGCTGGTTATGGATTAATTACAAGAAATTTTGAATTTCAAGCATATTTGATTTTATTTTTAGGTTTATCAATGTTGGTGACGGGAATACAAGAATTCCAACAAAATAAAAAGCTGACAGGTTGGTTATTGATAGTCGTATTTGCATTTTCGCTATTCGTATCTATCCAAAGTTTTATATTGCATTAGGGAGTTTAATGTAAGTATTATTCTCCATACGAAAGAACAAGAAGTGTATTCGACTCAAAATATCGAATACGCTTCTTTTTTTAAAAACAACCGAGAAAGTTAACATAGGCTTTCTTTTTTTATATGACAAATTAATCTTTAAATGCATATGTATACTTGCTAAAATGGTAGAGAATAGAAAGGAAGTACAAATTATGACAGTAAGAAAATACATAGGAACAAGTGCTTTAGTTGCAGCATTATTAATGCCTACTTCAAGCTATGCTGCGAAAGAAGTAATCGTCAAGGACTTTACTGAACGTACATATGGCTTTACTACGGTTGAAGAAGAAATGATTACTGCTTCCGCATTGTTTCGATTTGATTCGGGTATGAATTTCACTTATCCTGATGCCATCCGTGGTGTCTATGTAACTGGTCATTCAGCAGGAGGAGCACGCTTTAAAGAGTTATTGAAGTTAATGGATTCCACTGAATTAAATGCCATGGTCATTGATATTAAAGATGATTTTGGCGATTTAACATATGTTCCAGCCGACGACTCACCATTAAAACCTTTAAATATCGGGAACCCATATATTAAAGATCCAAAAGCGATGTTAAAAGTTTTAGAGGAAAAACAAGTATACCCAATCGCACGTGTAGTGGTTTTCAAAGATTCCAACCTTGCTAATGCCAAACCAGAGCTTTCCTTTGTGGAAGGTTCAAC
>NZ_JBFUJC010000134.1:0-8064 GCF_056401595.1 Paenisporosarcina sp. P4_E4_2
ACACCACTCTCTGAAGCATCAAAATCTGATATAACAAATCCAAAGTTAGAGTACCTGGATAATCAAAGTAAATCTTTTATTAGTGAAGATGAATTTTATAACGAGGTAGATAAAAAAATCTATCAAGAATATAAGAACGCTGCATTTAGTATACGCCAAAAAATTTCTTTTAAAGATGTTCCAGATGCAGAATTCACTTTCAACCAAAAGACTAATAATTGGATTAGTAAAAAAATGAATCTTAAACATCAGACTCATGTTCATCCCAATCGACAAGTATATTTTATGGCATCTTTTCACCAAAATGAAAAAGAAGAATGGCATAAATATGTAGTGATTGACGCTGAAACCAAAAAGGTACTTCTTGGTGGAAATCATTATCATTTGTACGAAAATCCTTACAATTAAACAAACTAAACCACCATCGAACTTGGTGGTTTTTATATTGATTTTCTTAATCAACATTTACTATCTCATATTGAACTAACCTGCCCCGTTGAATAAGAAAATTGGCGTTACTCCTTATTGAAGTAAAGCACCCGTTTGTTGAATAAGGAACTGCTCGAAACATTATTCACTGTGGACTCAATTCAGGTCCCCAAGGAGCTGGTGTAATAGAATCTTCTTTGATATTTTGTCTTATTAACCCTAATTTTTCAGCATAATAATCAAGCATTTCAAAAACAGTTAAACGATGAAAACTTCCGTGGATAAATTGGGGTTTATTTCGTCTGTTAGGGTCTATTTTCCAAAGAGGAATTGAAACACTTCCTGTATTATCGCTAAATTCATTTATTGTAACACTGAAGTTAATATGCTCGTTATATCCATTTGCAACTGCTATGACAGTAACTTCCCCCATGTTTTTCATTGGGAACCTAGGGTCCTTGTGAACTGTAACAGGTATTTTTGCTTCTCCATCAGAATTTGTTAATTCTGTTCCGATTATCTCACCTAATGAATTTATCACAATAATTCGAGCGTTACTAATTGGTGTACCATGTTCTTCAAAAGTTGTTGTTACTTTAGCAGATAATGTTGCTAATACTGTGTTTTCATTTGTCTCTGCAAACTTTGCTTTTGTTGAACTTTCCCAATTTACATATAACACTGTTGTTAAACTTAATAGCGAAAGTAAAAAAATTACTGATATTTTTTTCATCTAATCACCTACCTAATTTTAAGGTAGTATTTCCTTGAGATAAGACAATATTCTTAGTGAACTAACCTATCTCGTTAGTTGAGTAGGAAAAGGCTTCACTCCTTCTTGAAGTAAAGCACCCGTTAGTGAAATAAGCTACTGCTGCACTTATTGTGCAATCGCTCTTTTGTTTATATATCTAGTGTTATTACAATTATTATGATGAAAGCCAACGTGAAGAAAATACCCCTTATTATAACGGAACGCTTTACGAATGCCTCATCTACTTTAGGTTTCTCTAAATATGCTGATTTATGCCATAAACGAATAGCCTCTGTTGGGTTTTTATATTGCCAAATCGAAATAACATAGAATGCAATGACTACGATAAAAAATAAAATTGTTTTAAATATATAATCCCCCTCCTACCCCCGTTACTTTAATAACTTCAAAACCAATTTCATTTCCATTTTCACTTAATTTTACAATTCCGAATAAGAAAACAATCCATTGTTCCTTATTGAACAATACTGCTCCGTTAATTCAATAAGAAAAGAGCTGACAATCAGCCCGATGATCTTAACTAAAGCCCTGTTAGTTAAAGATCATTCAAGTCTATTCACCCGGCATATAGCCTATTACTTCATTGGTTTCGGGGTCAACAAGTATTAAAGGTGGACCAACTACAACGTTCTCTTGGTCTTCAAAGGATACCCTTAATACCTCTTTCCCTTCATAAGTTTTATCCAGCAATTCATAGCTATTACTAGCAATCGTTTTTTTCACATCAGCACTTTTCCAGTCTTCTAAAGCACTGCCGCCCCAACCTTTTTCTTCGATGATATCCCAAGCAACTTTTCTAATTCTTTCATAGCTATCTGTGTCTTTGGAATTCACTTCATCTTGTTTAGTCGAACAACCACAAATCAGTAAAATTGATAATACTGTTAATGTTAAGTATAAAAATCTTAACTTCATTCACTTGGCACCCCTTTTTAAAATCAGTTGTTCTTCAACTAAACTGTTCCGTTAGTTAAAGAAGCTATTGCATATAATCATATTTGATTTCTATTTATGTATTTAATTGAAATCACAGTAGCTATAATTGCAACTATAAAAATACTAAGTGGATACATAAGCTGTAACAGTAAATTGTGATCAGGGCTCGTTATCCAACCTACGTACTTCTCAGCCAAGGTATAAATAACATAGAAGTAAATTACAAACACAAAGATGTTTACAAATTTATTCATGAATTAAGACATCCCCCTTTCCCTTTGCTAATTTATCTTCCTCAACTATACTGCCTCGTTAGTTCAACAAGAAAAAATGCTTTACTCCTTCTTGAAGTAAAGCACTCGTTAATTGAAGAGTGGAACATCAACAAATAATACACAAGGTATTATTCTTGTACCTTTTTAACCAATCCGATTGTATGTACTATTTTTTAAATCAAAAATTGCAAAAGTACCACATATGCAGACCCCTAAAATCATTATTGCTGTAAAAAACCAACCTTCTCCCCAAGTAACTATCAAAGAATATAAACATCCCAAAGCAACAGCTAATGAACCATATTTCTTTCTCCATTTTTCTAGTTTCGATTGTTTTTTTTCTTCCAAAGTTTTATTCCCCACAATCCTGGTCGTTAGCACAATAGCGGTTGCTCTTACTGAACAAACGCACCCGTTAGTTGAAGTACAATCCTTCACAAATGTTTAAATAATTTTTTCAAATTAACTATTCAAGTATTAACTGATAAACATTTACTTTTTAAATAGATTCCCTGTATTAGCATATATAAGCGTAAACACGACTATACCGATAAATAATATGAGACCAAAAACAAATAACCAATTGTTTTCATATGCTTCACTAAGTACCCAAAATACCATACTGAATGATAAAGCGAACATCATTTTCCCCATAAACTTACAGAATGCAACCGTATCATATTTTTCTTTTTCTTCTTGTGGCAACGTGTTAAATCCAGCAATTAAAAATGAGCCTTTACCCTTTGATAGAATAATTCCTAACATCACGAATAACACGATGATTATAGTTGTTCCAAATATAATAACCCCTCCTTGCTACCTATTACATTATTACGATTAGATTTTAGAAATGTTTCATTTTTTAATTAAATTAATGTTTAGTTGAATCCCTTAATTCTTTGGATAAATGTTCTTTCGCCTGTTTTAGTAGGATTTCTTGCTGCTTCAGCTTTGTATAGTGTCCAGCAGTTACATGTTCAACAAAGCCATCTACAGGAGTCCTTTTGGTCATGATACAAACATTCCTTCCTGTACGCCATCCATGTTAAATAAATCGTATGGTTTCGGTAAGAAAGGGGCTGCCACTTCTTCAATACGAGCCATTAGCCTATACAACTGCTTGGCTTGAATGAAGCGGTTTCRTATTTGTATGTTGATGTCTCCATTGGGTAGCAATTCTAGACCAATGCCATCATGTTCATATAAACCGTAGAGAGATCCTCGTTGATAACCCGCTTTTTCTGCTCGTTTAATTAATTCAATTTGACTAAGCTCTGTTTGATGTACCCATTCTATTCCACTGATACTCGGTGAGAAGCGGGCCATACTCTGATCAAAGAGATACTGACAGGATTCTACACTCCCTGTAAAGAGAACGCGGTATCCCATTGATTCTCGGCCAACGGACGCAAAAAGCTACTTTTGACTCCAGAATTTGGAACCATTTTTTATCTAAATCATAATAAGGTTTGGGATTAGTAAAAACAGCCATACTCGAAACCAATTCGTATAGAGGATGAAATTCTATTTCTATTTGGTAGGTCATTGTTGGTAATCCCCTTAAAAAATGTTTTAGTAAATAGAAAATAAATGATTTAGTACTTGATTCATGTTCACCTGTATCTGCTGGATTGAAATAAATAAAAAGGGCAGCACTCTAAATGAGCACTACCCTTTATCAATATTAGCTTGTAATGATTAATTGATCCCTAGTGCTTGCTTAATAGACTCCATTGTTTTTCCATTGAACTCTTTTACAGCGGTAGGGGTATCTACTATATAATTGTTTTCTTTTAAATAATTAGCCTCAAGTAGCTTGAAATCCTTTGCATCAACCGTTTTATCAAAGTTTAGATCACAATCACGGTTGTTCGTTCCCCAATTTTGTTGAAGCAAAATCACGTCATGAATATCGATCACATGATCTTTATTAATATCCCCTGCATATTCTCTTACTGTTGAGTAGCCAATATTCTCGCCAATATACTTATCCCCGTCTTTTCGACCAACTTCTAATGGCGTGTAAGTAGTAAAATGACCAGGGACATCAATGATGACCGTATATACTTGTTCAGAAATTGGCAGGTTTTTAAAAACAATGTCTCCAGATTTTTGAATTTCCCCATTGTACAATTGACCATTGGAGTCTTCCAGTTTAGCTTGTGCACCAATGGTTGTGTAGTCAATTGCAAAATTAAAGCCGCCGTTTGCATTTAATAACCCTTGAGCATTGATTTTCGCTGTAGCTGTTGAATAGGCTGAATAGCTTGGTAATAAACCGATTTCGAAATATGGGTTTACCGTTTTACCACTTAGATCTTGATAAGTAGATGAATTGACAAAAAAGAATGTATTATTTACATTTACATATTCATTTGCGTTCGTATCTACTTGAACATCAAATAATGGCAAATCACCAGTTAACCCATCTCCAGGTGCTTTTATATTAATCGTATTCATTTTGCTTCCAGTCCCAGTTGTGGTAGCTGTAAACAGTGTATCATTTGGCAAAGACAGACTTTTATTAATTACTACGGAATTAAAATATCTTGATGTGTAATCGAACTTGATAGTTAAATCTTTTGCATTTTGCAAACCATGAGCATAGAAGGTATAGGTTAATTGATCCCCCATAGTAAACGACTCTTTATTTGGTTTAGCGTAAATATATTGTGTCCCCGATTTCATATAATATATGACTTTCGCGATTGCTGTGTTCCCAGCCTTATCCGCACCTACAAATTGGAGCTTATTTACTGAATTAAAACCAGGATCAACTGAAATTTCTTTAGTAAACTTGCCATTTACATCGGTAGGAATGCCCCACGCTGGAGAGTTAGGTCCGTACCAAACATTATTATCGGTTTGATTTACATCGATGCCATTATCTTCCATTATGACTGCGTCACTATTGTACACACTTCCAGACAATGTAACTGTTTTTTGACCAGGTGCCAATTCAACGAATGGAAGATCTCCTTTAGGCAAAGCATTTGTATCATCTAAAGTAAATGTTGGGACATTATTATCAATGTACACTTGATCGGTCTTTGTATATTGCTTTCCTTCAAGATTGGTTCCAATGACCTTTATTTTATATAACCCATCTGTTGCTAATATGGAGGCACTTGCTATTGGTTTTTTTGTATTCCCTGTAAATGGAAAATACCTTCCAGTAAATGCACTTTGAATATATAAATCCAGATCAATTCCTGCACCAGAAGCATCAACTGTTCTAATTAAACCCATATCTTTATTTGTCTTTGAATCAACTAGAATAAAATCTAATGTTTTCATTGGTGAATTTAATCTAAAATCTAAATCCGTATTCTTTATACTGTAAGGACTCTGTTGACGATTTGTAGCAATATTTGGTGAGAAGACTTTGAAATATTCGAAACCTTCTTCCACTAGACGGAAACCAAATGGAATTTGATAATGATGAGTCGGATCTTTTTCATCCACAAAATGAATATATCCTTCGTACGTGCCTTTTTTTGCAGTTGTTGGAATTAACAGTGAGACAGGAATACTTTCCTGGCTATTCTTTTTAATTTTAACATCCTCAGGCAACACTAGCGACACGCCGTTTTCCTTCGCATCCATGGAACCACGAACCCCATCATTGTACTCAACCGAAATGTCATACTTCTCCATTTTGTCACTATAATTCGTGATTAATAGATTCGTTGTTTTTGTGATGTCTTCTGTAGCGATTGGAACAAAACCGTAACTAAGACCACCAGTTTGTTCATTGATCATTTCTTTTACATTATTTATAATATATGGCGTTTCATCTTGAACAGCCAGTTCTGTAGTAGAATTGATTGCATCATAAGGGTCTACCCTTCCTGCCCCTACTTCAAACACACTATATTGCCCCTTTAAAGGTTCGGCTGTATTCATTAGAACCGTTTTCACATCTGCAGGTGTATATTCAGGATGTGCTTGTAACAGCAAAGCTGCAATCCCGGCAACATGCGGAGTTGCCATGGATGTACCCGACATTCTTGTGTATGCAGTGGAATAACTAAAATTAGTTTTATCGTTAATATAAGACGGTACCGTTGATAAGACCGATACACCTGGTGCTGTTACTTCTGGTTTAATATCATATAATGTTCCAGATGGTCCTCTAGAGCTAAAGCTAGCTAATTCATCACCAGGAATTTCACTCTCTCCAAGAGCTCCTAATGTAATACTCGGTGTACCACTCGTGAATAAAGCATTGATAGCCAAACCATCACTATTTGTCATAGAGAATGTTGGAATATTTTCTTTGCTTTCTCCCAGATAAAAAGGAATTTGTCCTTCTGTAGCAACATTGTTGTATATGATGACGCCTGCTGCCCCGTTTAACGCGGCGGCTTTCATTTTATCAATGAGAGCATAAGTTCCACGTACGACGAATGCAATTTTACCTTTAACGTCTTTTCCTGCATAATCGGTTAATCCGCCTTCTCCTACATTAACAATATCGAATGTTTGACCAGATAGGCTTGAGAAATCATCCGTCCATGTTTTGGTCATTAATTGCAATGTACTATCAGTGGTTATAGCATTTGATTTGATTTTACTCGCAAAAGTTGTCACCTTAGTACTTGCAGAACTTGCACCTACAGTTAAGGCAAGTGCGGCTGCACCAGGTGAACCTAATGTGAACATACCATCTCCAGCATTCCCTGCTGCCACTACAGCTGTAACACCACTTAATACGGCATTATCAATCGCTAAGCTTGCTACTTCTAATGGATTGTTTTGGTTTGAACCTAGTGAAAGGTTTATAACATCCATCCCATCAGCAACAGAACGTTCAATCCCAGCAATAACCGCAGAAGTCTGTCCTGAACCATATGGTCCCAATACTCGGTAAAYATATAAATCAGAATCAGGAGCAACTCCAGTTACTTTATAATCAGAATCGTTTTTAGCTTGACCAGCAATAGTTCCTGACACATGTGTACCGTGACTAGTGTAGTACGGTTTTCCATTCACTATTTCTGCTTTCCCAGAAGCTTTCCATTGGGCATATGTCGCTTCCATTGGATCGTTGTCATTATCTACAAAATCAAATCCACCCTTGTATACGTCTTTTAAATCAGGATGATTATGATCAATACCCGTATCAATAACACCAATCTTTATACCTTTACCTGTATAGCCTTCTTCATGCAATTTATCAATATTTAAAAATGGGATACTATCAACCTTTGTTTGTTCTTCTTCCTTTATTGGAGGCGGCGGGTCAATTTGTACTTTTTTATCGCTAAAAACAGCTTTAACCGTATCCATTTCCATTAATTTATTAATTTGATTTGCAGGAAGCGACATTGTCACTCCGTTAAATGCATTCTGATAAGTATATTTAATATTAAAATTATCCTTATTAGATCTCTCTTCTTTTCCTATTTTTTCTTGTAAATTCTTTTTAAATTCWGCATGGGACTTTTCTACCTTTTCTTTCGCTTTTTCTAACGAAATGGATTCCCCTTTGGAAGCTTCTACTATTTGAGCTACTTTTGCTGGAAGTTCTTTGAATTCAACAATAACCGTTACTTCTTCTTCACTAGTTAAGTCTACATCATCAGATAATCGCAATCCTGTCTTTAATTCAGTGGAATCTAGGTTTTGCAATGCTGCTCTTTGTTC
>NZ_JBFUJC010000135.1:0-8051 GCF_056401595.1 Paenisporosarcina sp. P4_E4_2
ATAAACATCTGAAAGTGTCGCTACACAAACGCGAGCTGTAAATGTTGAAGCATTCAACTCATGGTCAGCATGTAATACTAAAGCTTTGTTGAAAGCTTCTTCTTCGATTGCTTCAGGTATTTCGCCATTAAGCATGTACAGGAAGTTAGCAGCAAAACTTAAGTCGCTCTTTGGTGCGATTGGTTCTTGTCCTTTTCGAACGCGAGCAAATGCAGATACTAAAGTAGACATCTTAGCTWGAAGCTGAATTGCTTTCATGTAGTTAGCTTCTTCAGACATATCTTCAGCTTTTTCATCATACAATCCAAGCATAGATACAGCTGTACGAAGAGCCGTCATTGGGTGAACTTTATCAATTGGATACGTTTTGAAATGGTTCAATACCTCTTGAGGTACTGCCATATTATCCGCAAGTTGTTGTTTCAATTCAGCTAATTCTTCAACTTTTGGCAGGCGTTTGTGCCATAGCAAGTAGATTACTTCTTCAAAACTTGCGTGATCTGCCAAGTCATCAATATCATAGCCAACGTATGTAAGTGTGTCATCAATGATTGAACTGATAGCGGATTGAGTAGCTACCACTCCTTCAAGACCTTTTGTTGATGTCATGTATATCGCTCCTTCTTGTTTTAAAATTCATCATTCCACACAAAAAAAACGCAGAATGATGGCTCATCTGCTCAATATGAACCTTTTATTTATATGGCTTACATTGACATTATAATCAATTTTGACGTCTTTGTGAATGAAAACGCTCGATTTTCGATAACTTTCGCAAAATTCATGATATCTTGTCACAAAGTAGAAATATTCTGTCTAAACGATATAAATAAACATAACAGCTATACACACTGCATTTGGAGGTGGAAAAGTGTATGAAAACATAGTTGCATTCATGAAAAAATGGTTTCCGGTTGCATTCATTTTACTCATTACCTGGCTGATTTATCCTGTTACCATTGCCATACTACTCGCTTATTTTCTACACCCAATTGTGAAGTGGATACATAAAATTACCCGATTACCCCGTTGGATAACCGTATTGTTATTCGAAAGTGCCTTGCTTGGATCAATTATTTTGGGTTGTACTTTGATGGTAAGAGAACTCCTTGAAATACTTTATCCTTTTAGATTTCACTTGGAAGAATTGCAGTTGTTCATGAAGGAGAACAAAACAAATTGGCAATCAGTCATTGAAGCCCTATCCATGGTCAGTGAAAACTTACTTAAAAAAATATCATTATTTATTCAGCATCTGCCTGCACAGTTTGTTGAAACCTTTGTCTTTTTAGTTGCCTTGTTTTTTGCCTTGCAGGAATCTTTGAAATCAAGAACATGGTTCTTCATCTATATCCCCTCCAAGACGAGACAGACAATTAAACCATTATTTTTAAAAGCAACCAAGCTTTTCGAGAAATTTACGATTGTGGAAATTAAGTTATTCCTGATGACGTTCKTTCAATTAATGGTCGGGTTTTATGTCCTGAAATTCTCGTCTCCTATAGGACTGGCTTTCCTGATTTCTTTTGCTGATTTAATGCCCTTTTTAGGGACAGGCATAATATTAATCCCGATGGCTGCTTTCTTCATTTTAACGAAGCAAACGACCCTCGGGATTATCATTCTCTTGCTCTATGCATTTATTTTATTGACACGTCAATTACTCGAGTCTTACTTGTGGGCAAACACCATGCACATTAGAGCTGTGCACGTATTTTTCATCAGCGCATGTTCTTTGTTGCTGTTCGGCATACCCGGGATATTACTAAGCCCTTTCTTATTGCTTGCAGCCGTTCATTTCAGTAAACATCATTGGTTTACATCACAATGATTTGTCCTTTTTTCATTTTCGACTTAATCCATTTATAAACAATTGGTTTAAATAACTGTCTGGTCGGAGAAAACAAAAATAAAAATCCAAATAGATCTGTCACAAATCCTGGAGATAATAATAAAAGACCACCTGCAAACACAAACAAAGCATTTACCATGGCATCTCCTGGAGCTTGAAAATTCTTCATCTGAACTTGGACATCCCTGATTGCTTTCAATCCTTGCTTTTTAGCCAGGTAAGCTCCGAGTATTCCTGTGCTGAGAATAATCATGATGGTAGGTATCAATCCAAATGTCTTACCGGACCACAATAAAATCCCAATTTCCAGTGCAGGAACTACGATAAAGATTAATGCCAACCATTTCATTTCGAACATCCCCTTATTTCGTTTCTTTTTTTCTGCCGATTACTTAAGATTTGATTTGTGATTATTATAAAAGGTCTGTTAAATGTTGTTGATATTCCGCAAAACAGCTACGCTTTCCTAGGGCGACCGCCGAGTCTCCACGGCGCTTTGAAAACCGGTGCTCCTGCATCGCTTTGCTAGCTTCGTCGCAAACGAGTTGTGCAAAATTGCTTTTGCACAACTCGTTTTCTGCAGGGTCTCGACTGTCTCGCTTCCCCTCAGGAGTCTTCGCTGTTTTGCTACATATCACTGATTATTAAAAACAACAACGAAACATCACATAGCCTCTTAAAAAAGTGGGCATCTTTCCCCTTGATCTCATTAACATCGTTTCATAAAGCTTCAACTTTTAATTTCTTACGATTCATTTTAAAAAAATTGCCCCAACACTCCTGTGTTGAGGCTTTTTTTATTAGGTTCACTTACAGGACACTACTCGCATGCCCATGATAGATGACACCTGATTCAGCGTCCATCGTGACATCCTGACCGTTTACAATTAATTTAGTGGCATCTTTGACCCCTACAATTACCGGAATCCCAAGACTTAGACCCACTACTGCCGCATGACTTGTCAAGCCACCTTCTTCCGTAATAAGTCCAGCACATTTATTAATGGCCGGCATCATATCACGATCTGAACCAATGGTGACGATAATCGAATCGGTTGTATCAATATTTGCTAAGYCATCCGCATTATTCGCAACAACCGTATGTCCGAATGCAACAGATTTACCAATTCCTTGTCCTTTAGCCACAATATCACCAATTACATGAACTTTCATCAAGTTTGTTGTTCCTGCTTCACCGACTGGTACACCTGCCGTAATGATAACAAGGTCACCATGTTTTACGTAATTATGTTTTAAACTTTCTTCCACTGAAAGATCCAGAATCTCATCAGTTGAACCTACTTTTTCACCAACAATCGGATAAACGCCCCACACAAGAGTCAATTTACGTGATGGTCGTTCAGTAGAAGTTACTGCAATGATTGATGCACCTTGACGATACTTCGAAATCATTTTCGCTGTATGGCCACTTTCAGTAGGTGCAATAATTGCTTTTGCTTTTAAGTTTATGGATGTATGGGCAACTGCTTGACCGATTGCATCCGTCATTGTGACATCTTTGCTTTTACTCTTTGCAGAAACAATTGCACGATAATCCAATGCATCTTCCGTACGGATAGCGATTTTATCCATGGTCTTGACGGACTCAACCGGATACATTCCTGCTGCAGTTTCACCCGATAGCATGATTGCATCTGTTCCATCAAAGATTGCGTTTGCTACATCACTCGCTTCCGCACGAGTCGGGCGGGGATTACGTTGCATGGAATCCAACATCTGTGTTGCTGTAATGACTGGTTTACCCGCTTCATTACATTTACCAATTAAGCTTTTTTGAACCAAAGGCACTTCTTCGGCAGGAATTTCAACGCCTAAATCTCCGCGAGCAACCATTAGTCCGTCCGATACCAACAGGATGTCATCAATATTATCGACGCCTTCCTGGTTCTCGATTTTCGGGATGATTTGAATATGCCCACCATCATTGTTCTCAAGCAATTCGCGAATTTCCATGACATCTTTTGCACGACGCACAAATGATGCAGCAATGAAATCAACGTCTTGTTCAATACCAAATAAAATATCTTGAGCATCTTTGTCAGTTATTCCTGGCAGTTGTACAGAAACACCTGGTACGTTAACACCTTTTTTATTTTTCAACGTTCCGGCATTATACACAACAGTATGAATCAAGCCTTCAGTTTGATCTACACTAGAAACGCGAAGTTCAATTAATCCATCATCGAGTAAGATGACAGAGCCTTCACTTACATCTTCAATTAAGCGGTCATAGGTGATAGAAAACATGTCTTTTGTCCCTAACACTTCAGTCATTGAAATCGCTAAAGATTGACCTGATTCCAATTCGATCGCATCGTTTTCCATTTGATGCGTGCGAATTTCAGGTCCTTTTGTATCCAAAAGAATACCGACGATTTTCCCGGTTTTCTTTGACGCTTCACGAATACGCTTAATACGTTCTCCGTGCTCTTCATGATTTCCATGTGAAAAGTTCAAGCGAGCGACGTTCATCCCTGCTTCGATTAATTTTTCAAGCATTTCAGGTGATTCACTGGCTGGTCCGATTGTACATACGATTTTTGTTTTTCTCATTGTTGTATCCTCTCCATTACACTAAATGGCTAATTCTTTTGATAGTTTATACATAGTTAAATCTGCTTCATGCTTTCCGTCGAAAGCCTCAGTCATAGAATAGTCTACCACTTGATGATTACGCATGCCAATGGCAAGTCCTCCGGCACCTTCCATCAACTTTTCAACAGCCCGAGCTCCAAAAAGACTGGCTAATACGCGGTCCCTTGCAGTCGGAGAGCCTCCTCGCTGAATATGCCCGAGGACAGAAACCCGTGTTTCTATCTGCGCATGCTCTTTCAATAAATCGGCAAATTCATTGGCATTCATGACACCTTCTGAGACAATAATGATGCTATGTTTTTTTCCGCGTTCATGTCCACTGCGAAGGCGGGAAAGTATATCTTCTAGATCAAACGGTTCTTCCGGAATCACGATTGTTTCAGCCCCACCGGCTAAACCTGCCCACAAAGCCAAATCACCCGCATCCCGGCCCATCACTTCTATAATGAAAGTACGCTCATGAGAAGTCGCCGTGTCGCGAATTTTATCTATTGCTTCAATYACCGTATTGAGTGCTGTATCAAAACCTATTGTGAAATCCGTACCCGGAATGTCATTATCGATGGTGCCAGGCACACCTATGCATGGAAATCCTTGGGATGTTAAAGCCATTGCACCGCGATAAGAACCATCTCCACCAATGACAACAAGACCTTCGATGCCATGTTTCTTCATTTGGTCGATGGCTTTCAATTGTCCTTCTTCGGTTATAAACTCCAGACAACGGGCAGAATGCAATTTCGTTCCGCCTCTTTGAATAATATCCCCAACTGAACCCAAGTCCAACTGTACTATCTTGCCATCAATTAGACCTTGATAACCATTATAGACACCCATGACTTCCATATCATGATAAATTGCTTTTCTGACAACTGCACGCAAGGCTGCATTCATTCCTGGTGCATCGCCACCACTTGTTAAAACACCGATTCTTTTCAATTGGATGTTCCTCCTTTGCCAAACCATATATTCACATTAACATGTTTGAACGCTCATTGTCAGTGAAAAAAAATAAGGATGCGATATACGCATCCTCATTCAGCAAATTCCCCGATGGATTTGAATTTCTCATAACGATTATCGACCAATTCTTCTTTACTCAGTTTGCTGAGTGTATCGATTGAACGTTGAAGTGCTTCTTTCATATAGATGGCTTGTTGCTTTGGATCACGATGTGCGCCACCAACTGCTTCTTGAATGATTTCATCAACAATGCCCATTTGTTTTAAATCGGGTGCAGTGATTTTCATTGCTTCCGCCGCTTGTTTAGCCAGAGCAGAATCTTTCCATAAAATCGATGCTGCCCCTTCAGGCGAAATAACAGAGTAAGTAGAGTTTTCGAGCATATGAACGTGGTTTGCAACTCCTAAAGCCAATGCACCGCCACTTCCACCTTCTCCAATCACTACACTTATGACAGGCACTTTTAGCCCGGCCATCTCTAGAAGATTTCTTGCAAYCGCTTCGCTTTGTCCGCGCTCTTCTGCAGCTTTTCCGGGATAAGCTCCTTTTGTATCAATAAAACAAATAATGGGCCGATTGAACTTCTCTGCTTGTTTCATCAATCGTAATGCTTTCCGGTAACCCTCCGGATGCGGCATGCCAAAATTGCGGCGGATATTCTCTTTCGTATCTTTGCCCCGCTGATGACCGATTACAGTAATCGGGCATCCGTTAAACGCTGCAATGCCTCCGACTATCGCTTCATCATCTCCGTACGAACGGTCTCCGTGAAGTTCAATAAAGTCCGTGAAAATTTCACGAATATAATCTAATGTCGTTGGACGTTCTGGATGTCTTGCGACTTGAACACGATCCCACGGCTGCATGTTGTCATAAATATCTGTTTCCAGTTTTTGAAGGCGATCTTCTAATTGCTTAATTTCTGTCGATAAATCAACTTCAGCATTTGAAGTGAATTCTTTTAACTCACTGATTTTATCACGTAATTGAATAACGGGTTCTTCAAAAGGAAGAGTCTTTACCATATTAGTTGCCTCCTTTCGAATGAAGCTTCACTAGTGTAGATACGGTTTCTTTCATCGAAGAACGATGGACCACTGCATCCAATTGTCCATGTGCCAATAAAAACTCAGCCGTCTGGAAATTTTCAGGTAGTTTTTCCCGTACAGTTTGTTCAATAACACGTCGGCCTGCAAAGCCAATCAATGCTTTAGGTTCAGCTAAATTGATGTCCCCAATCGACGCAAAACTTGCAGATACCCCACCCGTTGTAGGATGTGTCAGGATAGAAATAAATAGTTGTCCTTTTTCGCTATGTCGATTTAGCGCCACGCTTGTTTTCGCCATTTGCATAAGCGAAAGTACGCCTTCTTGCATGCGGGCTCCACCGCTGGCTGTGAAAATAATAAAAGGCACTTCTTGCTTCGTTGCTTCTTCAATAGCGCGGGTGATTTTTTCACCCACTACAGATCCCATCGAACCCATGCGGAAATGCGCATCCATAATAGCTACAACGATTTTACGTCCGTTCAACATTCCTGTACCAGTCAAGACCGCTTCGTTCAATCCTGTTTTCTCACTATCCGACTTAATTTTATCCGTGTACCCTGGGAATTTAAGTGGATTGACTGTTGCTAAATGATCGTCCATGGATACAAATGTTTCTTCATCCAAGAAAATTGCTACACGTTCATGCGCCGTCATTTTGTAATGATGATCACAAGCTGGACAAACTTTTTTATTTTTGATTATGTCTTTCGTCAACCCGATATGTTTACATTCCGGACATTTTGTCATTAAACCTTCTGGAACATCTGTTTTTGATGCATTTGAAGGAATCGTTACATATTTATTTTTACGATTTCTTGAAAATATATCACGAATCATGTGGTTTCTCTCCCTTGTGTTAACCATCTTGTCCAAGCAGTATATGAGCGAATTGCTTCATCAATTTTCCCATCTATAATGGCTGTCAATAATTGTTGAATATAATTATTTTCTTCAATTTCAGAGTGTCCTTGGTATGGTTCTTCTCCATATTGCTTCAAAAGAAACCACATTTTCAGTGACAATCGATTATTACTTGAAATGAGTATTTCCCGAATCATATCCTCACGAACAATGCTTCCTACTTCTTGAAGTTGTTTGAGTAAACTCGCCCATACCGGCAGTTTATTTAGAGTAGGAGATCCTGCGACTATACGGATGGCTTCTTTTTCGTGTATTTCACGCGTAACATGTATATCCTCAATGGATTTCGAGTCTTGCAAAATAAACGTCGACAAGACTTCAACTAATTTGTGCTTTCGAAAATCTGTCAGAAAAGTACCTTCTCCACGTTTAGTTTCAATTAATCCTAATAGCTCCAGACTGCGCAGTGCTTCTCGAACGGTCGATCTCCCTACTTGAAGTCGTTCCGCCAATTCACGTTCAGATGGAAGTTTCCCCCCAGGTCGTATGTTTTCCGATTGAATAAGAAGTCGAAGTTCACGAACGATTTGCAAATACATTTTTGTCGTTTGATTTGTCATAAAACGCCCTCGACCTTCCATAATTTTCAAAGTGGTCTGACCACTCAATGAACCTATCATACAAAAAAATTGTCATCCATGCAATGGCA
>NZ_JBFUJC010000136.1:0-11700 GCF_056401595.1 Paenisporosarcina sp. P4_E4_2
ATAATGTACATTTAGTGCCTGTAAATACAAAGGACGAAGCACAAGTTGCTCTTTCTGATGAATTATATAATTTAATGAAATCATATCGCTACGATGTGTTATATGATGACCGTGCTGAACGTGCGGGTGTGAAATTTGCCGATTCAGATTTAATCGGTTTACCGATCCGAATAACAGTCGGTAAAAAAGCAGCCGAAGGTTTAGTCGAAGTGAAAATAAGAAAAACCGGCGAAACATTTGAATGGAAAAAAGAAGAGGTAGTTGACCATCTTCAAGCTTTCTTTTCGTCATTAAACGATTAATCAAAAGGAGGACCTTGAAATCGGGTCTTCCTTTCTTTTTCTTATGAAAGAAAGGAGGCATAGAGTATGAGTAACGAACAAGATGCCAAAAAAAGGTTACAACTATTATTACAACAATTGGAACTTACCGCTGATGAATACATGACTCATTTTGAATCGGCTTCCCTAAGTCGTATGACGGTACATAAAAAAGAGCGTGTATGGCGTTTTACTATAGAAGTAGAGAAACTGTTGCCTTATAACATGTTTCAACTATTCAATTTGCGGTTACGTGAAAAGTTTGCTGGCATTGCGGATATAAAATTATCACTTACTTGTGAATCACCTCAAGTCGATGCTGAGTCAATCGCTTCTTACTGGCCGTTTGTATTGCAGGAAATTGATGATATGTCGCCTCCTCTACGAAATCTTCTACATGCACAAATTCCATCTTTCAATGGTCAGACCGTCCATTTTACGTGTGCACAGGAAATTGAATTCCGTACACTAAAAGGCAAATATGCGTCTAAAATTGCTGATGTCTATGCTTCGTATGGTTTCCCAATCTTACCGATTGATTTTAAATTGATCGAACAAGAGGCAGAACTGGCAGAAGCACAGCAAGCGTTTATGGAGCAACGAAGAATCGAAGAAGAAGAGCTGGGCAAGAAAGCATTGGCTGATATGCAGAAACGTGAAAAAGATCGTGCATCAAATCCTGGGGTAACCTTGAATGGACCCTTCCAACTGGGTACCCCGATTAAAGCGGACGAGCCAATTATGGAAATCAAGCAAATTCAGGATGAAGAAAGACGCATCACGATTGAAGGCTTTGTTTTTGATGTTGAGGTAAAAGAACTTCGAAGCGGCCGCTCATTATTAACAGTCAAAGTTACGGATTACACAGACTCGATTCTTGTTAAAATGTTTTCCCGGGACAAAGAAGATGCAGAGCTTATGGGTCTGCTGAAAAAAGGGACATGGCTAAAAGTGCGTGGTTCAGTACAGAACGATACATTCGTTCGAGACTTGATCATAATGGCACAGGATATTATGGAAATTAAAGTGGATTCCAGAAAAGATACTGCTCCAGAAGATGAAAAAAGGATTGAACTTCATTTACACACACCAATGAGTCAGATGGACGCTGTCTCTTCTGTAGATGCCTTGGTAAGTCAGGCAGCCAAATGGGGACACCCCGCTGTCGCAATTACGGATCATGCTGTTGTTCAATCCTTCCCGGATGCTTATGCAGCCGGAAAAAAACATGGTATTAAAATCATTTATGGATTGGAAATCTACATGGTCAATGACGGAGTAAACATTGCCTATGAAGAGGAGCATCGAGCACTAGCGGATGCTACCTATGTCGTATTCGACGTTGAAACGACAGGCCTTTCTGCGGTATACGATACCATTATTGAGCTTGCAGCTGTGAAAATCAGAGATGGTCAAGTCATCGACAAATTCGAAAGCTTTGCAAATCCGCATCATCCATTGTCTGCTACTACCATCGATTTGACGGGTATCACCGATGATATGGTGCGTGATGCACCGGATATTGAAGACGTCATCAAGCGTTTCCACGATTGGATCGGCGATAGCATCATGGTTGCACATAATGCGTCATTCGATATGGGTTTCCTGTACGTAGGCTATAAGAAAGTCGGTCTGGAACAAACGGTCCATCCTGTCATCGATACGTTGGAATTATCACGTTTCCTTCACCCGGAAATGAAAAACCATCGATTAAACACGATGGCCAAAAAATTCAATATCGAGCTCACCCAGCATCACCGGGCAATCTATGATACGGAAGCCACGGGCTACTTACTGTTGAACTTGTTGAAAGAAGCTGAACAAAAAGGGATTCACTATCACGATGAGTTCAACCATCAAACAGGTAATGGAGAGTCGTACAAGAGAGCACGTCCATCTCACTGCACGCTTCTTGCCACGGATGAAGACGGATTGAAAAACTTGTTTAAACTAGTCTCGTATTCCCATATGAACACATTTTTCCGGGTTCCGAGGATCCCGCGTTCCGTTCTAGTCAAGCATCGTAAAGGGCTGTTGATTGGTTCTGGGTGTGATAAAGGGGAAGTATTCGAAGGATTAATGCAGAAATCTCCTGAAGAAGTCGAGGGAATTGCAAAATTCTATGACTACTTGGAAGTCCATCCGAAAGAAGTTTACGCACATTTAATTGAACTCGAGCTTGTGAGAGATGAATGGAATCTTGAAGACATCATTCGAAAAATGATTAAACTGGGCAAAAAAATTGCACGTCCGGTAGTCGCTACTGGAAATGTCCATTATGTAAACGAGAACGATGCGATTTTTAGACAGATTCTAATTGGAGGGCAAGGTGGAGCCAACCCACTGAACCGCCACAAGTTACCGAAAGTTCATTTCCGTACTACAAATGAAATGTTGGACGCTTTCGCCTTCCTGGGTGAAGAAACCGCGAAACAAATTGTTGTGGAGAACAGCCATAAAATTTCGGAGAGAATCGGAGACATCAAACCAATTAAAGATGATTTGTATACGCCGAAAATCGAAGGTTCTGATGAAGAAGTTCGAGAATTAAGCTATGCGATGGCAAGACAGATTTACGGAGATTCATTGCCGGAAATTGTGGAAGCCCGTATTGAAAAAGAACTTACTTCCATTATTGGACACGGATTTGCAGTTATTTATTTGATTTCTCATAAGCTAGTAAAGAAATCTTTGGATGACGGCTACTTAGTAGGTTCCCGTGGTTCCGTTGGATCTTCTCTTGTAGCGACGTTAATGGAAATTACGGAAGTGAATCCATTGCCGCCACATTATGTATGTCCTTCATGCCAGCATGCTGAATTCTTTGWTGATGGTTCCGTCAGTTCAGGCTTTGATTTGCCAAACAAAGTCTGCCCGCATTGTGAAATACCTTACAAAAAAGATGGACAAGATATTCCTTTCGAAACGTTTCTTGGATTTAAAGGGGATAAAGTACCCGATATCGATTTGAACTTTAGTGGAGAATATCAGCCGATTGCACATAACTACACGAAAGTACTTTTTGGTGAAGACAATGTTTATCGTGCAGGTACGATTGGAACAGTTGCTGAGAAAACAGCATACGGCTACGTACGTGGCTATGCGAATGATCACAACTTAACAATCCGTGGTGCTGAAATCGACCGACTTGTTCAAGGGTGTACTGGAGTTAAACGTTCGACAGGACAACATCCTGGGGGAATCATTGTTGTCCCGGATTACATGGATATTTTCGATTTTTCACCGATTCAGTTCCCTGCTGATGCACAGGACTCCGAGTGGAAAACAACTCACTTTGACTTCCATTCCATCCATGATAACTTATTGAAACTTGATATCCTGGGACACGATGATCCGACAGCTATCCGGATGTTGCAGGACTTGTCTGGCATCGATCCAAAAACGATTCCAACGGATGACCCTGAAGTAATGAAGATTTTCAGTGGCACGGAGTCACTTGGAGTGACACAGGAACAAATTGGCTGTAAGACGGGTACACTCGGGATTCCTGAGTTTGGTACACGTTTTGTTCGTCAAATGTTGGAAGAAACGAAACCATCCACTTTCTCTGAACTTGTTCAAATCTCAGGACTATCTCATGGTACTGACGTATGGCTTGGAAATGCACAGGAACTTATTCAAAATGGGACTTGTCAGCTTTCGGATGTAATTGGTTGCCGGGATGATATCATGGTGTATTTAATTTACCAGGGTCTTGAACCGTCTCTGGCATTTAAAATCATGGAATCTGTGCGTAAAGGGAAAGGGTTAACTCCGGAATTTGAAGAAGACATGAAGTCAAATGGCGTTCCTGCATGGTATATCGAAGCGTGTAAAAAGATTAAGTACATGTTCCCAAAAGCCCATGCAGCCGCTTATGTATTAATGGCTGTTCGAATTGCATATTTCAAAGTACATTTCCCGATCCTTTACTACGCAGCATATTTCACAGTACGTGCAGCAGATTTTGACTTGCACGCTATGACGAAAGGTTCTGCATCGATCCGTGCAAAAATTGATGAGATTAATGCCAAAGGATTGGATGCCGCTCCGAAAGAAAAAAGCTTGCTGACGGTTATGGAAATTGCCTTGGAGATGTGTGAACGTGGTTACCACTTTAAAAAAGTGGATCTCTACGAATCAAAGGCATCTGAATTTGTCATTGATGGCAAAGGATTGATTCCGCCTTTCAATGCGATTCCGGGACTCGGAACAAACGTAGCCAAAACGATTGTGGAAGCACGGAAAAATGGCGAGTTCCTATCGAAAGAAGATTTAGGACAACGTGGACGTGTTTCCAAAACATTGATTGAATACATGGATCAACTTGGTTGTCTCGAAGGCATGCCAGATGCGAATCAATTGTCGCTATTCTAGGCCTGATTTGCACTGCGAGCATTCGTATGGTATCATTTGTATAACAAGTTGTTGATAGATTTACGGCAAAAGAGTGGGATTTCCCGCTCTTTTCTGTTTGTTATGTCGAAAATAAGTTGCAGCGGGAGGCATATATGAGCAAAATATTAACCGAAGTAGAAAAGCTTGTGACGCCCATTGTTGAAGAGTTGAATTTGGAGCTCGTTGATACGGAGTTCGTAAAAGAAGGTCGTAATTGGTTTTTACGTATTTATGTAGATACTCCTCAAGGTGGCATTGACATTGAGCATTGTGCGCTTGTAAGCGAGCGTATCAGCGAAGTGTTGGATGCAAAGGATCCAATTGAGCAAAACTACTTTTTAGAAGTTTCTTCACCTGGGGCAGAACGTCCATTGAAAAAAGAGAGTGACTTCGAACGTGCAGTTGGTCAATTCATTCATGTGAAAACATATGAACTGGTGAATGGCCTGAAAGAAAWAGAGTTTGAAGGCTTTTTGACTGCTTATAGCGAACAAGGCTTAGAAATGGAAGTTCGAATTAAAACTAGAAAAATTAAAGTTCAACTTACAAAAGAGAAAATTGCATTCGCGCGTTTAGCGATTAATTTCTCTGCATAATGTGAATGTAGGAGTGAAAAATAATGGCAAATGAGTTGCTGGATGCTTTAATAGCTCTTGAAAAACAAAAAGGAATTTCACGAGATGTACTAATTGAAGCGATTGAAGCGGCGCTTGTTACAGCGTATAAACGCAATTTTAATCAAGCACAAAACGTACGTGTTGATTTGAATCTGGATAATGGTTCGATGAAGGTTTACTCACGCAAGGATGTAATGGAAGAAGTGTTGGATGACCGTCTACATATTTCATTAGAAGACGCGAAACAAGTAAATCCTGCGTTTGAACTGGGAGATATTGTAGAACAAGAAGTAACACCTAGAAACTTCGGACGTATCGCAGCACAGACTGCTAAACAAGTGGTTACACAACGTGTTCGTGAAGCAGAACGTGGATTGATTTATGAAGAGTATGTTGATCGCGAAGAAGATATCGTAAATGGTGTTGTTGAGCGTCTAGATGCTCGTAATATTTATGTAGGACTTGGTAAAGTTGAAGCGGTATTACCGGTGAATGAACAAAYTCAAACTGAAACATACCGTCCGCATGAGCGCATTAAAGTGTATATCACGAAAGTAGAACGTACAACTCGTGGACCACAAGTATTTGTATCTCGTACACACCCTGGATTACTTCGTCGTCTATTTGAAATGGAAGTTCCTGAAATATACGATGGCATCGTAGAAATTAAATCAATCGCTCGTGAAGCTGGCGATCGATCGAAAATATCAGTTGTTGCCCATAATGATGATGTAGATCCAGTAGGTTCTTGCGTAGGTGCAAAAGGTTCTCGCGTTCAAACAATCGTAAATGAGTTGAATGGTGAGAAGATTGATATTGTAGAATGGTCTGAAGATCCAGTGGTATTTGTTGCCAATGCACTTAGCCCATCTAAAGTATTAGATGTTCAAGTCCATGAAGAAGAGAAATCGACAACAGTGGTAGTACCTGACTATCAATTATCTTTAGCGATTGGTAAACGTGGACAAAATGCACGTCTAGCAGCTAAATTGACAGGGTGGAAAATCGATATCAAGAGTGAAACAGATGCTCGTGAATTAGGTATTTACCCATCTGCCCATGCTTCTGAAAACTTCGACCTTGAAGATGAAGAGTATGAAGAAAATATCGATGACAATTTTGATTTATATAAAGATGACGAAGAATAAGCGAAGAGGGTGAATTTTGATGTCTAGTCAAAAGAAAATACCTTTACGAAAATGCGTGGCAACAGGCGAAATGTTTCCTAAAAAAGAAATGATTCGAGTTGTACGATCAAAAGAAGGCGAAGTTTCAGTCGATCTAACTGGCAAAAAGTCTGGTCGTGGAGCGTATGTCTCCAAAACCAAGCAGGCAGTAGAAATCGCTAAAAAACGCAAAGTGCTGGATAGTCAATTGGAAGCAAAAATACCAGAAAGCATTTTTGAAGAATTGTTAACTGTGATTGAAAGAGAGCAAATTATATGAATACACAGCAACGAATCTTACAATTGATTGGTCTGGCAGTGCGTGCAAGAATGTTGATATCTGGAGAAGAGCTTGTAGTCAAAGATATTCGTACTAACCGTGCGAAACTCGTTATCATCTCTTCAGATGCATCAGACAATACGATGAAAAAAATTCAAGATAAATGCAACACATACAACGTTGAGTTACATGTTTTCGGTGATCGTTCTGATCTCGGACATGCTACAGGAAAAGAGGCCCGCGTGGTACTCGCAATTACTGACGACGGTTTCGCTAAAAAACTGTCCGGACTTCTCAACGAATTTAACCGGGGGTGACCAAATGACCAAATTACGCGTCCATGAATATGCAAAGCAAATAAATAAAACGAGTAAAGAAGTTATTGAGCAATTAAGTAAGTTGAACGTACAAGTGACGAATCATATGTCGACATTAGAAGGCGACGCAGTTTCGAAGTTGGACTCTGTCTACAAGAAACCGTCTGCTCCTGCTCATAAAACTGCACCACAAAGCAACAATCGTCCACAGGGTTCAGGTTCTCAAAACAGCCGTCCCCAAAGTTCTGGTTATCAAGGAAATCGCCCACAGGGTTCAGGTTCACAAGGCAGCCGTCCACAGGGTTCAGGTTCTCAAGGCAACCGTCCACAAAGTGACCGTCCTCAAGGCAATCGTCCACAAGGGTCTGGTTCACAAGGCAGCCGCCCACAAGGTAGTGGATATCAAGGAAATCGTCCACAAGGGGATCGTCCAGCTGGAAGTGGTTATCAAGGAAATAAACCAAGTACACCAGCTAAACCATCATCTGGTCAAAGCCGTGGGATGACGAATACACCTTCTCGTGACAAGCAAAAACCTGCAGCAACTGCTACAGGGGACAGCCGTAAACAAGATCAAGGTGCACAATCAAAAGAAAAGAAAGTCTTCGGACAAAACCGTCCTGCAGGTTCAGGATTTGGTGGACGTCCAGGTGGCGGCGGAAATCACCGTCCAGGCACTGGTAATCGCGCTGGAAGAAACAAAGGGAAACAAAACCGTCAACCTGTTGCTCCTCCAGTACCAAGAAAAGAAAAAGAATTACCTGAAAAAATCACATTCTATGAATCATTGACAGTGGCTGAACTGGCAAAAAAATTAGGCAGAGAGCCATCTGAAATTATCAAAAAATTATTCTTGCTTGGCGTGATGGCAACAATCAACCAAGAATTGGATAAAGATGCAATTGAATTGATCTGTACCGATTATGGTGTTGAAGTAGAAGAAGAAATCAGCTGGCGGGATTACACAACATATTGGTGCATACCAAGTTGTTGAAAACGGCAAGAAAATCACTTTCCTGGATACTCCTGGTCACGCGGCTTTCACAACAATGCGTGCTCGTGGTGCCAAAGTAACTGATATTACCATTTTAGTAGTTGCAGCAGATGACGGTGTAATGCCTCAAACGATTGAAGCAATCAATCATGCCAAGGCTGCTGAAGTGCCAATTATCGTTGCTGTGAATAAAATGGATAAACCATCTGCTAATCCTGAACGTGTAATGCAAGAATTGACTGAACATGGTTTAGTATCTGAAGAATGGGGCGGCGATACAATTTTCGCACCAATCTCAGCACTAAAAGGTGAGGGAATTGACAACTTACTTGAAATGGTTTTATTAGTTTCAGAAGTTGCAGAACTAAAAGCGGATTCTAAGCGTCGTGCAATTGGAACAGTAATTGAAGCTCAACTTGATAAAGGTCGCGGTTCAGTTGCTACACTTCTAGTGCAAGATGGAACGCTTAAAGTTGGAGACCCAATCGTAGTCGGTCATACTTTCGGTCGCGTACGTGCAATGGTCAATGATTTAGGTCGTCGTGTGAAAGAAGCAGGTCCAAGTACACCTGTTGAAATTACAGGATTGAATGATGTGCCTCAAGCTGGTGACCGTTTTGTAGTATTCGAAGATGAGAAAACAGCACGTCAAGTAGGGGAATCACGTGCATCCACTGCGCTTCAAGCTCAACGCTCTGAAAAAACACGTGTGACGCTTGATAACTTATTTGACCAAATGAAACAAGGTGAAATGAAAGAATTAAATCTGATTGTGAAAGCAGACGTACAAGGATCTGTTGAAGCAATGGCCGCATCTCTGATGAAGCTTGACGTTGAAGGCGTTAATGTTCGCATCATCCATACTGGTGCTGGTGCAATTACTGAATCAGATATTTCACTAGCTGCAGCTTCCAATGCAATTGTTATTGGTTTCAACGTACGACCTGATACCAATGCAAAACGTGCAGCTGAGGCTGAAGGCGTAGACATTCGTCTGCACCGTGTAATTTATAAAGTAATTGAGGAAATTGAAGCGGCAATGACTGGCTTACTTGATCCTGAATTCCAAGAAAAAATTATCGGTCAGGCTGAAGTTCGTGAAACGTTCAAAGTTACGAAAATCGGTACGATTGCCGGAAGTTATGTAACAGAAGGTAAAATCAGCCGAGATAGTGGCGTTCGTGTCATTCGTGACAGCATCGTTGTATTTGAAGGTGAGTTAGAGTCACTAAAACGCTTCAAAGATGATGTAAAAGAAGTCGCTCGTGGGTATGAATGTGGGATCACTGTGAAAAACTACAATGATGTTAAAGAAGGCGACATTATTGAAGCATTCGTAATGGAAGAAATTAAACGCAAATGATTGCCTACGCGGAATGCGAGTTCATCATTCCGACGTCGCACTCGTTAAAAGAGAAGCGCGCTGTTCTACAGCGCATGCTTACTCGAACGAAGCAAAAGTTTAACGTATCTATTTCTGAAGTAGATCATCAAGATAAATGGCAAAGAACGCGTATTGCGATTGTTTGTGTAGCTTCATCAATTGATGCAAGCGACCGTGAGTTGACCCACGCCATACATTACTTGGAGTCAAATCCAGAATGGGAACGAACGGAAACCATCCGTGAACATTTATAGATAGAACAGAGGTGAAGCCATCATGGCGAATCGCTCAAATCGAGTAGCAGAACAAATGAAGAAAGAATTAGGCGAAATTATTGCTCGTAGACTTAAAGATCCCCGCATTGGGTTTGTCACTGTAACTGATGTAGAAGTTACTGGTGATTTACAACAAGCGACGGTCTATATTACTGTTCTAGGTGACGATAGAAAACGTCAAGAAACATTAAAAGGTTTAGCTAAAGCTAAAGGATTTATCCGTACTGAAATTGGCCAACGAATTCGATTACGTAAGACACCTGAACTTATGTTTGAATTTGACGAGTCATCTGCTTACGGAAACAAAATTGACACTTTACTTAAACAGATTAATGATACAACTGAAGAAACTGAGTAACAAAAAGAAGTCTGCTTTTTATAAGCAGGCTTTTTCTAAATTACATAATTAAAGGAGTGGGAACGAATGCAAAACGGCATTCTTCCGCTATGGAAAGAACAAGGGATGACGTCACACGATTGCGTCTTTAAGTTACGAAAAATTTTAAAAATGAAACGCATCGGTCATACAGGAACTCTCGATCCAAGTGTGGAAGGAGTCTTGCCCATTTGTTTAGGGGAATCAACCAAAGTAGCGGAGTATCTTACAAATGCAGGGAAAATATACGAAGCAGAAGTGACAATTGGTACTGCAACAACCACAGAGGACGCAGACGGTGAAGTGGTAGAGGCGGATGAATCCAACAAGCATTTCTCACGACAGCAAATCCTTGATTCTTTACTTTCCTTGACTGGTACGATTGAGCAAACGCCACCGATGTACTCGGCAGTAAAAGTGAATGGAAAGAAACTATATGAATATGCTAGAGCCGGCCAATCCGTTGAACGACCTAGCAGACAAGTAAAGATTTATGAACTATCTCTGCTTAGTGAAGAGGATATTTTTTCTGGAGAACTTGTTACCTTCAATATTCGTGTATCATGCAGCAAAGGTACGTATATACGAACACTGGCTGTACAAATCGGTGAAAAACTAGGCTATCCAGCACATATGTCAAAACTAGTTCGCACGGCTTCTGGTACATTCACCGCTGAAGATTGTCTGACGCTGAATCAAGTACAGGAACTGGTCGAAAACAACATATTGACTGAGAAATTGTATGACTTGGATTATGCACTTCAAGATATGCCGAAATTTGAAGTACCACCGTTTTTGATGAAATCGGTTCAGAATGGTCAGGTATTGGATGCCATTGATGCACTGAAGAATCATGACCGTATTGTCTTTACCGTGGAGGAAAAGGCTGTTGCTGTTTATGTCAACCATCCGACCAAAGAAGGCAAGATGAAACCAGAAAAAATGTTTAATCGATTAGGAGGAGATACAGAATGAACATTGTGCACTTATCATATCCACATCACCTCAATGATTCAGTAATATCTGGTCCTTTTTCTTTAGCGATTGGCTTTTTTGATGGCGTTCATTTAGGTCACCGAGAAGTGATTGGACATGCTCAGAAAATCGCAACTGAACGGGGACTTAAATTAGCGGTCATGACGTTCGACCCGCATCCTTCCATTGTTCTAGGTAAGCGTAATGAGAAAGTATTTTATATAACGCCCTTGGATCAAAAAATGGAATTGCTTGAATCCATGGGGGTCGATACAGCATTCGTTGTTCGTTTCACTTCAGATTTCGCTCAGCTGACTCCAGAAAAATTCGTTCAAACGTTCATTCGTCAATTGCATGTAAAACACGTCACCGCAGGTTTTGATTTCACATTCGGTGCATTCGGAAAAGGTGATATGAATGTGATGACTCAATTGGCGAATGATGATTTTGACGTTTCGGTTGTGGAGAAAAAATCGGATGAACAGGAAAAAATCAGTTCCACACGAATTCGCCAAGCCTTGACCGAGGGAGATATGGAAAAAGTCCATGAATTACTCGGCAGACCATTCCAAATTCCGGGTGTCGTTGTTCATGGGGA
>NZ_JBFUJC010000137.1:0-7958 GCF_056401595.1 Paenisporosarcina sp. P4_E4_2
GGATAAAGTAATATATGTTCCAGCTTTTTTACCTATTGACTCTGCCCCATTTGCATCCGTTTCAATATGGGTTATATGAACACGACCTTTACGCTCTTCATTCATTTGAATCCCAGGCGTTTCATATAATGTATCTTTCTCTTTTTCCGTTCGATGCTGAACCACTTCGGTTGCTTCATCGATTAAATCAGTCCGCATTAGATTACGTATATTCATCCATATCACCTCAAGAAAAAGTTTGCCCAAGGTGTCAAGTAAATATTCTTTGCGTGAATCTATTGCAATTTAACTTTTGGTTTGCTAAAATAATGCTTGTTGTATTGATAATACTGATCTAATACTTAAAGCAAACAGCGCATAATAAACGCGCATTAACGCTTAAACTCGAGAATCTCTTGATCTCGGACCTTTTATAGGAGGTGAAAGATATGCCAAACATCAAATCTGCAATCAAACGTGTAAAAACGAATGCTTCTGCTAACGCACAAAACTCTCACACGAAGTCTACAATGCGTACAGCAGTTAAGAAAGCTGAAAATGCTTCTCTTAACAACGAAGAAAACGCAAAAGAACTTTTACAATCTGCTATCAAGCAAGTAGATAAAGCAGCTTCTAAAGGATTAATTCATAAAAACACTGCGGCTCGTAAAAAAGCTCAATTAATGAAAAAAGCGTAATGATATGAAAGACCGGATTCGATTGACGAATCCGGTCTTTTTTTGTCTTAAGCCCATTATTAGTTAACTATTCTTATGATTTATAAAAAAAGTGGGAATCACGCCCCCTTTCCAAGGACGAACTGGCAAGCCTCCTCATGCCAACAGGATGTTGGTCACAAAGGTGTTGCCATACGAGGTGGTGTTCTTAGCCYTCGTTCCTTTGTCCTCACTGAGGGTCTTGACAGCCCGTTTTTCCGCAGGAGTGTCGCAGGTTCCTTTACTATCAAGAGACTTGTTAGTTTCAGAAGTCAAAACGACAATATTCTCAGACTTGAAATTCTCTCCATCCTTTTCCCATAAAAAATGGACTTGATTCGCTTTAATCACGATTCAAGTCCATTGTCTTATAACCGATTCATTAAAAATAATTCCAGAATCCGTTCACGTCGGCCGCTACTTGTTTTTAATTGGTAATCAGCACCAGCGAGACGGTGTAACACTTCGAGCAAACGTTCTTCTCCTACTTGCTGTCTGCTTTCTACAATTAATTTGACGCGATACGGATTGACTTTTAATTGTTTCGCTATTGCCTGTGCATGATAGCCTTTCTTTTGCAGGTACCGAACATTCGACATCAAGCGAATTTGGGAAGCCAGCAATGCGGTCAGCATGATCGGTTCTTCTTTTTGCCTTAATAAGTCATGGTATACCGTCAATGCGGTGGTCGTATCACCTCGCAAGTATGCATTCAGTAACTGGAACGCATCCTGTTCTAATGTGCGGGTCATCAGCAACTCCACGACATCTTTCGTGATTTCGGATTCTTCTCCTACATACGTCGCCATTTTATGTATTTCGGACTGCAACTGAACAAGGTCCTGACCTACTGTCTCAATCAAACGGGCAATGGCATCATCCGTCATGCTTTTGCTTTCCTGGGAGACTGTTGATTGCACCCAGACTGATAAGTCGTTTCCTTCGAGAGGTTTCGCTTCCAGCAACAAAGCCTTATCCTTCATCAACTTTGTCACTTTTTTTCGCTCGTCCAATTTTTCATAAGGAGCAATGAAAACTGTGATGGCCGTTTCAGATGGATGCTGAACCCAACTTTCAAATGACTTCAAATCATGATCTATTTTTTCTTTTCCTTTTTCTGTCGCTTTTAAAAAAGAGGCATTCTTGGCAATAATTAATTTACGCTCTGTAAAAAACGGAATAGTGTCCGCTTCTTCAATAACATGTTGAACGGGAACTTCATCTAAATCAAACATCAATATATCCGTTTCTCCGGCTTTATTCAGTGATTCTTTCAGACGACGGATAGTTTCGTCAAAAAAGTAATGCTCTGTGCCGACTAGCAAATAAATCGGACTGAATTCGCCTTTTTGAATCTTTTTCCAAATACTTGAGAACATGAAGAACCTCCTCTTACACACATTCATTTCCATTATACATCAAATCGAAATTCACTGGTGTTTGAACAAAATGTGTCATTCAGCTGAAATTACGGAAAAAAACTTGTTGTTTATAGATTTTTCCGAAGCAATCACTTATAATTAATTTGAATTAGGAGGGGTAGCAATGAACGAATTTGAAAAGAATGTCCAAACCAGACGTAACGATGTGAGTGACTCAGGTATTGGTTTCGTTGTATCTTTTGTTTTCTTTGCAGCGATTTTCACCATTGCGACTGTAATTGACTTCATTACAAAATAAGCAAAAAAAGAGACTTCTCATTGTGAAAGGTCTCTTTTTTTTATGTTTTTTTCGAATGACGTCCACACGGTCATTGCTTCCTTTTCATAACGGACATGAATAGTGCCAACTTCCGCTGTTGTCATAGTCGGTAATTGTAATTCCTTGAACCTTTCGACCACTTCATGATTTGGATGCCCGTAACGGTTGTTTTGACCTGCTGAAAAAATGGTGAGCCGTGGTTGTAGCTTTTGTAAAAACGCTTCAGAACTGGAAGTTTTACTACCATGATGTCCAGCTTTTAATAGGTTGATATTTTGTATTCCTCCATACACCTTCAGTAAATCCTCTTCCCCATCCTGTTCTAAATCTCCTGTAAACAAATCATGTTTCAAGTATAGTACGAGCGAATCATCATTTCCTTCATACGTAGTATCCTGTGGCGATACATAAGTAAACTGTGTATTCCTTATTCGGAATCCACTWCCCGACATTTGTTCTTTAATCGGTATTTTCATAGCCAACGCAGTTTGTACCGCGTGTTGCAATGTATTTTCAGCAATAGCGCCAGGTGTCACATGGATTTCTTTTACCTTTACTTCCTCCAATATTTCTTCTGCGCCTTCAATGTGATCACTATCCGCATGTGTCCAAATAAACGTATCAATTGTTTGAATGCCTCTTCCTTTCAAGAAAGGTACAATTACTTCCCTTCCTATTTCAAAAGGTGTGCCTGATAGTTTCCAAGCGGCTTGATCAAACCTCAACAATCCTCCCGAATCAACCAGAATGACCCCTTGTCGATGCGGAAGTTCAATAAGGGTTGCATCCCCTTGCCCGACGTTAAGGAATGACACTTCAATCGCTGAATCGAAATAAGAAGAACCTTGAATGATGGCAATCGGCAAACCTAATGTCAAAATAAGTCTTTTCTTAGCGTGTTGAAGCTCCAGAACAAAAAAAGTAGCGACCACACCAATAAAGGCCACAACCATCTGCCAGTTCGATAGTTTGCCTGGATTCCACAGTTGATTTGGAATGGAGGCTAGTTTTAGAATGAAACTCGTCAAAGCCATTCTTAACGGTTCATACAAAATGAACAGGAAATCGGTTAAAGAAAGGAAGAAAAACGATAAACTAAACAGCACTAAATTAATCGGTAAAATAATGACGGAAAAGAGTGGTACAAACAAAAGATTGACTACAAAAGAGGAAAGAGAAATTTCGTAAAAGTGATAGAGAAGGATTGGTGCAACCCCAATTTGACAGAGAAAAGTAATCCAAAAAGATTGCTTGAAAACATTTGTTTGTGCTTGTAGAAATGGGGAAGAAAAAAGCAATACCGTGGCGGCTCCATAAGACAATTGAAATCCTACCTGGAGTAATACCCCCGGTTGCAGGTAAATAAAAATAAGCAAACTGATTGCGAAAGCATCAACGACTGCCAGTCTTTTGTGGAGTTGCTTTGAAAGTAATAGAATTTCCACGACACCGACCGCACGCCACACTGAAGGAGCCCCACCAACTAAACATGCATAGACTGGCAAACAGACGATTAAACACCATACGGCGACTTCTTTACGAATGGACAATCTAAGAAGTGATTGATAAAAGATATAGGTCAGAAACGCTACATGAAGACCCGAAATGGCAAACAAATGCGTGATGCCAAGTATTTGATAGGCGCGATTCTCCTTTGGGTCAACGTCATCTCTTAAGCCAAGTAAAAGTGCTTTGGCTTCTGCTTGAAGTGAAAGTGGAAAATGCTTGTCTATATGCTTTTCCATGAGAAATCGCTGATTGGCAATCCAGCCGATTATTCCATCTGGCTGAGAAACCTGTACCATTGTGCTAGCCGACAACATCCCTGTTGCCCCATGGCTTGTTAAGTAGGTTTGCATATCAAACGCATACTCATGGGCTGGCATTGGGACAGGTGTTATTTGTCCCGTTATCTTGAATACTGCATCTGTCAACGACTGATTCAAGAATTTGATTTTCTCTTCTTCTGAAACAAAAGTATACACAATATACCATTTTTGTTTTCCCTCAGATATTGCGAATCCTCTTAATTTGGAGCCTTTTATTGTATGAATCGAAGTCCAGGTATAAACATCTTCTTGAGCGACTTCATGTGAATCATGCGTCAATTTGTCTTGTGCATGCAAAAAGAAAAAAATAGCCACTGCTACATAACTTAATAAAAAGAATATCTTAAATCGATTACGTACAAATAATAGAATAAGTGGGGCATGTAAAAAAAGAAGTTGGATGGAGCCGATTGCCGCGCTGGTTGACACTATGGCTGCGACGGCAATATAGATTAGGCGTTGGTTCCAATGGTTTTGCCAAATAACTCATTCACCTGCGCTTCATATGAAGCCAGTTCTTCTGCAGGAACACCCTTCTCTCTTAACTTATGAAGCATGTCCAAATACAAAGTGATTTTCTGATCGCTTAAGAAATCAATTTTCCGTTCATCGAAAGATACATGCACGACTTCAATATTTGACTGGGCAAGTAATTGAATGGCATATTCACTGTTTTTATAATCTTTCGCGTAATATAAACGTCGGATTCCTGACTGAATAATTGATTTTGTGCAAGGAAGGCAAGGGAAATGAGTCACGTACAAATCCGCTTCATTAGTTGATATGCCGTATTTCGAACATTGCAACAAGGCATTCATTTCTGCATGAATTGTACGGACACAATGATGATCCACAACGTAACATCCTTGATCGATGCAATGATCGCCACCGGAAATGGATCCGTTATATCCACCTGCCATGATCCGCTTATCCCGTACAATGGTTGCACCTACCGCTAATCTTGTACATGTGCTTCTAAGCGCCAGTAAATGACTTTGTGCCATAAAGAATTGGTCCCATGTTATTCGCTCCATAAAAACGCCCCCTGATTGTAAACTCTTATCTAGTTTAGTAGGAACACGTTTGAATCGTCAATTGAATATGGTTTTATTTAACCGAAATGAAATCTTTCAGTTGCTCAAAAGTTTGATCTCCGATTCCAGAAACTTCTTTTAAGTCTTCAATCGATTGAAAAAGTCCTTTTTCTTCCCGGTATGCAAGAATTGCCTTCGCCTTGGAAGGACCGATACCTGAAAGTGTCATTAAGGTCATTTCATCGGCAGTATTGATATTAATGATAGTAGATTTTTCTCTAGTTGAATCTGGTGTTGTCGAAATAGTTGTCGCTACGTCCTTTTCGCCAATCAATGGTACATAGATCACCATTTCATCGGTCAGTTTCGCAGCCAAGTTCAATGCTTTTTCTTCAGCGGTTGGCAATAGGCCTCCTGCAAGCTGAATGGCATCCAATACACGACTTCCATGAGTTAATGTATAAACGCCAGGTGTCAGGACTTGTCCTTTTACATCAACGACAACCACTTCATTTATTTCGATGTCAGGTTCTTCCGATTCGTTCAGTTCTTCAGTTGGAATTGTATTTGGGATGGGGGTTTGAATGGTTTCGAGCGTATCGGCAAGTGGGGGCGCCTGCTCGTTTGAAAAAGGTTTAAACAGTAGTACAAATAAAATAATACCTGCACTTACAAGCACTGCTTTATTCGTATGTTTTTTCATCCATGCAAGAATCAGATTGGGTCATCCTTTCCTACAGGGAGCAATTCTTATGGAGTTATCCATACTATAAACGAATTGCTCATTATTGGAAAGTCTTATGTGAAAAGCAATGGAAACTATTTAATGGCGTGGAAAAAGATTCGTTCACTGTTTTCTTCAGGTGACTCATTCGCCCAGTCTGCAGTTACCTTAATTTCCGAAAATCCTGCTTGCTGCAAGAATGATAGATATTCTTTTACATCATAAGAACGTTGAAAATGACTTTCTTCAAAACGGTCGTATGAACCGCTCTTATTTTTCATAAAGAAAGTTAAATCATGATAAACAGAGTGTGGATACTCGCCTGGTTCCGTGTGCCAGATATAAGCAACGTCCTCATCTTCATATGTAAATGGACCGTCTAAAAATAATACATCCATTTTATAAACAGAATGAACATCAAAGAACAGTTGTCCACCTGCGGCGAGCGATTCATGAATGCCATGCAACGTCTGAAGAACTTGCGCTTCCTCTTCCAGGTAATTTAACGAATCAATCGATAGAACAGCTACATCAATTTCTTCGAATCCGTCCAAATCAGTCATAGAGACATGAAACAACGGAATGGATATCCCCTGCTTTTGAAAGCGGTCAGCTGCAATTGCCAGCATTTCCTCAGACAAATCGACGGCTTGAACAAGAAAACCCTGTTCTGCAAATTTCGCAGACAGGACTCCAGTTCCACACCCAATATCTAATAAAGATTTACCTTTCACATTTTCAACATTCGAAATAACCTTTTCGACATATTTGTCGTAAGGAATATCCGTCATTAATGCATCATAAATGTGTGCAAACTCTTTATAGCTAGTCATTACGCTTCTGAGTCTACAGAGATGATTGGTGCATCTCCCCATAAACGTTCCAAGTTATAAAATGCACGTTCATCTTTATGGAATACATGCGCAACTACGTCGCCCATGTCCACTAATACCCAACGAGCTGCGTCATAGCCTTCTAAACGTTTTACATCAAAACCGGATTGGCCTGCCTGTTCTGCCATTTCTTTTGCAATTGCCTGCACTTGACGGTCAGAATTTGCGTGACAAATAATAAAGTAATCGGCAAGCAAAGATACACCTTTCATATTCAATACGACGATATCTTCTGCACGTTTGTCATCTGCTGCTTTATAAGCAACCTCTAGTAAAGTTGGAACTGTCATTCAGTCATTTTCCTTTCGTGTAACCAAATCATTATAACAATGAATGGAATCCGGATATACCGGTTGATTTTTTTGCAATAAAAATTGAATCGAACGTTGGACACAAGCTTTCATTAACGCGTTCAGTCCCAGTTCATTCTGTTGTCTTAAATCATCAACTCCCGGGAATTGACGATTCGGTTCTATCATATCGGCACAATAAATTATTTTTTCAAGATCCGTCATGTTTGCGCGGCCAGTAGTATGGTAGCAAATCGCGTTCAATACATCCTGATTTGACACTCCAAATTCCTGCTGAGCGACAATTGCACCGACTGGGGCATGCCACAATTCATGATGAAAATTCAAGAGGGTTGGATCCATCTGTTGATCGATAATGGTTTGTTTCATCCATTCCCTATCCGCAAATTTCACGACATCATGTAAAATTGCCGCAAGCTCTGCATCTTTTTCAGATACGCCATACACATTCGCTAATCGAATAGCGGTATCCATTACTCCTAAAGTATGCACAACTCGTTTCTCAGGCATCCGCGTACGTAAAGCATTTATCAAATCATCTCTATTCATACAATTTCTCCTGACGAATATAAGTTTGTACATTTTCTGGAATTAACAATGATACATCTTTTCCTTCTTTGAACCGGTTGCGTAGCGCAGTGGAGGATAAATCAATCAACGGTGCATCGATTAACGTCACTGGATAATCAGAGCGTTCATCATAACCTGGACGCCGTACACCGATTAATCGGACCTTTTCGACCAGTTCATCAATTTTATACCACTTGCTGT
>NZ_JBFUJC010000138.1:0-7957 GCF_056401595.1 Paenisporosarcina sp. P4_E4_2
GGATGAAGGAGTACTTACGTTGGAAGCGGCGTTGGAAGAAGCGCAAAGAATTGGCTATCCGATTATGCTTAAAGCAAGCAGTGGTGGTGGCGGAATTGGCATGATTCGCTGTGATGATGAGCAAGCGCTCAGTCAGAATTTCGTTTCTGTGAAAACTCGTGCGAAGGCTTACTTCGGAGATGACGTGGTCTTTTTGGAAAAATACATTTCCGGCGGGCGTCACATTGAAGTGCAGATTTTTGGTGACACTCATGGTAATATTGTTCATTTGTTTGAACGCAATTGTTCAGTACAACGACGTAATCAGAAAGTAATWGAAGAATCACCATCACCGAATTTCCCACAGCCTGCACGGGAACGGTTGCTCCAAGCTGCAGTTGATGCGGCAAAAGCGGTGAATTATCGCAATGCTGGAACTGTGGAATTCATCGTGGATGAAAACAATGAATTCTACTTCTTGGAAATGAACACTCGACTTCAAGTGGAGCATCCGGTGACGGAAGCCGTTACTGGACTTGATTTAGTGGAATGGCAATTGCAAGTGGCACAAGGGGAGGCTTTACCGATTCCCAATCAAGCAGACATTCATTCCTCCGGGCATGCTTTAGAATTTCGGATTTACGCAGAAGACCCAAAAACGTTCTTCCCTTCACCAGGAAAAATCAATAAGCTGGATTGGGGAACTAAAGAAGACATTCGCATTGATGCAGGTTATGAAGAAGGAAACACAGTAACTCCTTTTTACGATCCAATGATTGCTAAAGTCATCATTCAATCTGAATCTCGTGACCAGGCAGTAAAAAAAGCGCAAACATTCTTTTCATCGGTTACGATTGAAGGAGTAAAAACGAATGTTGCATTGTTCCAGGAATTTTTAGGAGCGGAAGCGTTTATGAACGGCACATATACAACAGCGGTGTTACCACAATGGCTTGAACAACAAAAGGAGGAAAAATAACATGAAACAAATTCAATCAACAATGGCCGGTACAGTTTTCAATATTACTGTAGCAGTAGGCGACGAAGTAACTGCAGGACAAACGGTTATGATTTTAGAATCAATGAAAATGGAAATTCCGGTTGAAGCAGAAACAGCAGGTAAAATTGAGAAAATTGATGCACAAATCGGCGATTTCGTTAATGAAGGCGATGTACTAGTAACATTCGAATAAAAATTACATGGGGCAAGTGGGATTGAAACAAAGGGGGTAACATACATGACGGTTAAGACAACTTATAACGAACGCTTAGAAGAAAAACTGACTGGTATTTTTGCGGGAGGCCATTCAAAATATCATGAAAAAATGAAAGAGCAAAATAAATTATTTGTTCGTGATCGTTTAGCATTGCTTTTTGATGATGGTGAGTATTTAGAAGATGGTCGCTTTGCAAATTGTGAAGCAGGTGACTTGCCTGCAGATGGCGTCGTAACGGCGACAGGTAAGGTCGGAGGTCAGCAAGTTTGTGTAATGGCCAATGATTCGACAGTAAAAGCGGGTTCATGGGGATCACGTACAGTTGAGAAAATCATTCGAATTCAGGAAATTGCAGAGAAAAACCGTGTACCGATGCTATATTTGGTCGATTCTGCTGGAGCACGAATTACTGATCAACTAGATATGTTCCCAAATCGTCGTGGAGCAGGGAAGATTTTCCACAATCAAGTTCGAATGTCTGGTTTTGTACCTCAAATTTGTTTGCTATTCGGTCCATCAGCTGCAGGTGGTGCGTACATCCCGGCGTTTTGCGATATCGTCATCATGGTTGAAGGAAATGCATCCATGTATTTAGGTTCGCCGCGTATGGCTGAAAAAGTAATTGGGGAAAAAGTGACATTGGAGGAAATGGGCGGCGCACGCATGCACTGTTCAGTTAGTGGATGCGGAGACGTTTTGGCATCCTCAGAACAAGAAGCCATTTCTGAAGCTCGTCGTTATTTAGCATACTTCCCAGCGAATTTTACGGAAATGCCAAAAGTGGTTGAACCAAAAGCGGTAAAAGATGGCCGCACGCTGGAAGCAATAATCCCTGAAAATCAAAATGCACCATTTGATATGTACGAAGCGATTGATCAATTAATTGACGAAGGTTCATTATTTGATATCAAGAAATTGTTTGCGACTGAAATCATCACTGGACTTGCACGAATTGAGGGTCAAGCCGTTGGGATTATCGCTAATCAACCGAAAGCCAAAGGCGGCGTATTATTCGTGGACTCGGCTGACAAAGCAGCAAAATTCATCAATTTGTGTGATGCGTTTGGTATTCCATTGTTGTTCCTGGCAGACGTACCAGGATTTATGATTGGTACAAAAGTTGAGCGTGCAGGCATTATTCGACATGGTGCGAAACTGATTATGGCCATGAGCTCAGCAACAGTGCCTAAAATTTCTGTTATCGTTCGTAAAGSATATGGAGCTGGTCTCTATGCAATGGCAGGCCCTGCATTTGAGCCGGATGTGTGTATAGCACTGCCAACTGCTCAAATTGCAGTAATGGGTCCCGAGGCTGCAGTGAATGCTGTATTTTCAAACAAGATAGAAGCCATTGAAGATCCGAAAGAGCGTTTGAAATTTGTTCAGGAAAAACATCAGGAATATAAAGAGCAAATTGATATTTACAAATTAGCTTCAGAAATGATTATTGATGAAATTGTGGCGCCTAGTAATTTACGTGAAGTGCTGGCGATGCGTTACCGTGCCTATAGTACGAAACATATTCCACAACCACCTCGTAAACATCCAGTTTATCCAGTATAATCATGAGAAAGACGAAAGGTCTGCCGTTTGTCGGTAGGCCTTTTCTGATAGATAATAGAAATAGACTAGCTAGAATGGCGCATTGCGCTTTTCATTTGGGAGTTGAATGTGCATTGAAAGTGGTCATTGTTGGAGCGGGTGCAATCGGTTTGCTGATTGGCTCATACTTGAGTGAACAAAAACATGAAATTACCTACATAACAAGAACTCATGAACAAGCAGTTACTCTTTGTACCAAAGGAATTACTCGCATTCAACCTGATGGTGAAACTGTGCATACAAAAGTGTTTGCCAGTACAGAGTTCAACCAAGCTCCTACAGATGCTTTATGGATCATTGCGGTTAAATATCACCATTTATCTTCAATTGAACCCCATTTGAAGTCTTTGCCTGAGTCAACGGCTTTGTTATTTACTCAAAATGGACTTGCTCACTTTCAGTGGGTTAACCAATTTAACAATCACCCGGTTTATATAGCGACCATTGAACACGGCGCCATGAAAGAGGATTCGTCTATAGTCGTCCATAAAGGAATCGGTGTCACAAAGATTGCTCCATACATAAAGAAAACAAACCATTTGGACTTTACCTTATTTGAAAGTCCTTTATTTCACATTGAGCTAGCAGAAGATGCTTATGGAATTGTATTACGCAAAGCAATATTAAACGCCTGTATTAACCCAATCACTGCGGTTTTACAAATAACGAATGGTGAACTGCTTACAAACTCTCATGCCTATTTCCTGATGAAAACAATATTTTATGAAATTGAAAGTGTTTTTGCAGAGATATCGCAACTGCTGACTTTTGAGGAAGTAAAAGCACTTTGTATAAAAACAGCCAAAAATAATTCTTCCATGTTACAAGATCGACTTAATCATCGAACAACTGAAATTGAACCAATCGTAGGGGCACTACTTCAAATGGCTGCAACTAGAGATAGAGATTTGCCGGTGTTGCGAACGCTATACCATTTAGTATTGGCGATTGATGAAATTGGTCAATCTCATGACTAATATTATTCAAGCAATGATCAGTTTCCTTATCGTTATGCCTCTATTCATGTTCATTGTGGTTTATATCATTTCATTGAAATTGACAAAGAAAATGTCTAGAGCTTTTGGCCATGCAGCAGATATAACAACCTTTCTTCTGTTCATGTCAATTCCTGTAGCACTCAAATCTTTGTTTCATATAGAAACGATGGGTATTATAGTTGGTTTGGCCTTAATCACGAGTGTCTTGCTGACAATACTGGAATGGAAGTCGAAGAAGGAAATAGAATTATTGACCTTGCTCCGTAAAATTTGGAGAATTTTGTTTTTAGTTCTCAGCTTTTCTTATTTTATTATCTGGTGTGGAGGACTTGTGATAAAAGTAATAGAATACATGAATTAATGCTGATAAGTCGTTTGTTTTTCCAGGCGTGCCGTCAAATGCTATACTCGATTTGTATTTAGAAACAAAAGGAGTTACCACGATGAAATTTGACCAAATTGATCAACCGAATAGCAGTTCTTTCATGACTGATTTTTATGCTCAAAAGGAAGAGCTTTCTGCTTATTTTCATTATTTACCGAACCAAACATCTTTTGTGGATCGTGCAATGACATTAAAATCGCACCGTATAGACCGAACACAACTGACAAAAGTAATCCGTGACTATATGGCGAATTTGCCTCATAGCGAAAAAGTGGATTTTCATTTGAAAGAGTTGGAAGAAAATGCCCTTGTCGTTATTGGAGGACAACAAGCGGGATTACTTACTGGACCACTTTATTCTGTACATAAAGCGATATCAATTGTCCTGTTGGCCAAACAGCAACGGGAAGCTTTAGGTGTTCCAGTCGTACCTGTTTTTTGGATTGCGGGAGAAGACCATGACTTAGACGAAATAAACTCTACTTTCACGCCATTACGGGGGACTTTACAAAAACAAACCTATAATGTTCGACCTAATCGTAAACAAATGGCGTCTGAGAGTATGCTTGAGACCGGAAAATTACAGTCTTTTATTCGTGACGTCTTTAAACAATTCACGGAAACGGCTTATACGAAAGTATTGCTTCAAAAGTATTTGAAAGTTGCCGAACAAACTTCAACCTATAGTCAATTTTTCACCGTAATGATGCATGACTTTTTTGCCAATGAAGGCTTGTTGCTGATTGATGCAGCATTCGAACCCCTTCGACGCTATGAATCTCCTTATTTTGAGAAGATGATAGACCAAGCGCAAGAAATTGCATCACTTGTTGTCGAACAGGAAAATCGTTTTCAGCAAGCGGGATACGGTCAACCTATTCAAGCTTCCGTAGACAGTGGTAACTTATTCATCGTAGAAAATGGAGAACGATTTTTATTAAAGCACTTCGATGGGACGTTTAAAAATGAAGCTGCGGGTCTCACTTACACTAAACATGAATTATTGGACATTGCAAAAAATTATCCAGAACGCTTGAGCAACAATGTAGTGACACGTCCGTTAATGCAGGAAATGGTATTCCCTGTCTTAGCATTCATTGGTGGCCCTGGTGAACTGGCGTATTGGGCAACTTTCAAGACCATGTTTGAACATTTTGATATGGAATTACCTGTCATCGTGCCTCGCTTATCTATGACCATTATTGACAGAAAGTCCAAACAGTATTTGAATGAGCTTGATTTACCACTGGAAAGTGTTTTCAATGGACAAATGCAAGTGCATAAACAGGACTTTATGGATGATGTTAAAGATGATGTGTCGGAAGAAATAATTCGGGAAATCCAGCAGACACTGGTTGAGCATTACGAAAAACTAACAAATCATTTAGCCACAACACAAGCATCTACTTCGCTTTCCGTTCTGACGGAGAAAAATTTGGTGATTCATAACAACCAATTTAGTTACTTGAGCCGAAAAATAGAAGATGCCAATTTGTTGCGTCATGAAGTGAAGCTTCGTAAGTACAATCATATTGAAGGGTTTCTTTTCCCGGAATATAAGTTACAGGAACGTTGGTTTAGCCCATTATTGTTCTTAAATGAAGTGGGCCCAACGTTAATTGATGATCTTTTATCTCAACCGTTTGAATTTAACGGAAAGCATAAAGTCATTTCGTATTAATTCTTAAGTCTGTTAACTATTAATGTTGATATGTATAAGAATTATTGTTACTCCAATCAACGGATTTCGCTTCTGTTTGCGTATCTCTTCATATTATTTCATTACTAAGATGGTCGGCTATTTCTGAAGACTCCTGCGGAAAAACGAAATAAGCTAGACCCCACAGGCTCAGCTGTCATAGACAGCTGAGCCGAGGAGGCTAGCGTTTCGTCCGCGGAAAGCGAAAGAAATAGCCGACCATAAACTTTTTCGATAGAGTGCAATAGATAAGAATGCGAATTTTTATACTTTTATATTGATTAATATTCTTTTGTCAACAAACTGAAGCCGTCTCGGTTAAAGAGACGGCTTTTTTCTATGGGGTAAAAGGCTTTTAGGCTGTTTCAGCAAGTACTATTTACACATTTCATCGTGTAATGAAAAAAAAATATAAAAATGGTGGAGGAAAGTGGGGGGATGTGGTACATTAATGACAATAAGTGGGGTGAGTAGGATGTTCATGGGAGAATATCAACATAGTGTTGATGCGAAGGGCCGTCTTATTATACCGGCAAAATTTCGTGAGCACCTTGAAGAGACATTTGTAATTACAAGAGGTCTTGATAACTGCTTATTCGGCTATCCTATGAATGAATGGCGAAAACTTGAAGAAAAATTAAAGGCGTTACCTGTAACTAAAAAAGATGCCCGTGCTTTTACGCGATTCTTCTTTTCAGGAGCAACAGAAGTTGAAATCGATAAGCAAGGTCGCATAAATATACCAAGTACATTACTATCCCATGCAAATGTGGAAAAAGAATGTATCGTTCTTGGCGTTTCAAATCGAATTGAGATTTGGGCAAAAGATTCTTGGACATCCTATTTTGATGAATCCGAGGACTCATTTAACGATTTAGCTGAAAATATGATTGGCTTTGATATCTAAGGAAAACAGATATGCCCATGTAAGCTCAACTCCAGCGATCGAAAGCACGATGCGAAAGCCTGCTTTCGCATGAGAGACTGAAGCTTAGGAGTGAGCTGGGCTTCGGAGTTAGACATAAGAAAATTAGGAGGACGAACCGTTGTTCAACCATACAACCGTATTACTTCATGAAACCGTTGACGGATTGAACATTCGTCCAGACGGTACATATGTTGACTGCACCCTTGGTGGAGCGGGACATAGTGAATATTTAGTACAACAGTTAAACGATCAAGGAAGATTGATTTGCTTTGATCAAGACACAATCGCAATCGAAAATGCGAAAATTCGTCTGTCAGATCATTTGCACAAAGTAATCTTTGTACATGCGAATTTCCGCTTCATAAAAGAAAAGCTTCACGAACTTGGCATCGAAAAAGTGGATGGGATCCTGTATGACCTGGGTGTTTCATCACCACAACTCGATACGCCGGAACGTGGATTTAGTTACAACCATGATGCACCTTTGGACATGCGTATGGATACTTCTGCGCCACTTTCGGCCTATCACGTGGTCAACGAATGGGAATTCAATGATTTGGTTCGCATTTTCTATCGCTATGGTGAAGAGAAATTCTCAAAACAGATAGCTCGCAAGATTGAAGAAGCCAGAAAACATGCACCAATCGAAACAACAGGACAACTTGTAGAATTAATTAAAGATGGGATCCCGGCACCTGCCCGAAGAAAAGGCGGACATCCTGCGAAACGCGTATTCCAAGCAATTCGGATTGCAGTGAATGATGAACTAGGAGCTGCTGAACAATCACTCCAAGATGCACTCGACTTGCTTGCATTAAATGGACGTATCAGCGTCATCACTTTCCACTCACTGGAGGACCGCATTACGAAAACCATTTTCAAAGAAGCAGCCTCATACCCGGATCTACCACCAAATTTACCGGTCATCCCAGAAGGCATGGAACCTATGTTGAAATTAGTAACAAGAAAACCGATATTACCAAGTGAAGAAGAATTACTTCACAATAATCGCTCTCGATCAGCGAAGCTACGAATCGCTGAAAAAATAAAGGATGAAGGACGTGTCTAAATGGCAATGCACGCAAAAACACAAACAACTTACATAAAGCAGCCTGTCGTTAATCCACAGCCTGCCATCCATCCGTCGAC
>NZ_JBFUJC010000139.1:0-7923 GCF_056401595.1 Paenisporosarcina sp. P4_E4_2
TCAGATCCAGCAGGTCCYATTGGTCCAGTAGCTCCGTCAGTTCCAGCGGGTCCCATCGGTCCAGTAGCTCCGTCAATTCCAGAAAGTCCAATTGCAGCTGGTCCAGCAGGCCCAGCAGGCCCCATCGGTCCCGCAGGTCCTCTAGGTCCCTGTGGCCCCCTATCCCATTTATATTCATTGGAATGGCTATATTCTTTATCAATATTTTCGGAATGATGATAGTTGCTTTCAGCATGTACTTGATGATGATGATGTTCATGTTCATGTTCATGTTCACTATGGTTATGTGTATGTCTCAAACTTCTATCAATTTCATTTTTATGATGAATACTATTGTAATTTCTTCTTTTTCTATAATTATTCATTAGTTCACCTCCCTTCTTGCAAGATAGTTTATAATATGTGCGCCATTTGCATGAGAGATAGGCAGACTATTAATAAAGATTTCAAACTATCAGGGTGTCTACTCCAATTTAAAATTCGAGAAGATACTTGAGGGTTTCTATCTATATAATCACCGGTATTTGTTAAGAGTTGATGAAAAAAAAGAGTAGGAATGGAAGGGAACTTCTCTAAACGTCCGAAATACACTGTCACACCTTTAATTTCTTTAGAAGATTTATATAGTATTAATAGTCTTGGGCATATTTCATAAACAAATATGTTGTAAAATTCGGTGTTATCTGACTATATTTGAGGTACAGACTTCTTAATTTGTATGAATACTAGATTATGAAATCGCATACAAATAATGAGTTGGCCAAATTAAAGGGGGAACTTGAGAATGGTATATGCATTTCCAAACACTGAGGGTTCAATTGTTACTTTTAAAGAGAAATATGATAACTATATTAACGGGCAATGGACTGCTCCTGTTAAAGGTGAATATTTTGATAACGTGACACCAGTTACGGGTAAAAGTTTCACTCAAGTTGCTCGCTCAACATCTGAAGACATTGAACTAGCATTAGACGCAGCACATGAAGCAAAAGATGCTTGGGGGAATACGTCTGTAGCTGAACGTGCAAATATTTTAAATAAAATTGCGGATCGCATGGAAGAAAATTTAGAGGTGCTGGCTGTCGCAGAGACTTGGGATAACGGAAAAGCAGTACGTGAAACATTGAATGCTGACTTACCACTTGCGATCGATCATTTCCGTTATTTCGCTGGTGCCATTCGTGCGCAAGAAGGATCTTTAAGCCAAATCGATAACGATACAGTAGCGTATCATTTCCATGAGCCAATCGGTGTGGTTGGACAAATCATTCCTTGGAACTTCCCATTGTTAATGGCAGTTTGGAAGCTTGCACCGGCACTTGCTGCAGGAAATTGTGTTGTGTTGAAACCAGCTGAGCAAACACCAGCTAGTATTCTAGTATTTGCTGAACTAGTGGGCGATTTATTACCACCAGGTGTTATGAACATTGTAAATGGTTTCGGTTTGGAAGCTGGTAAGCCACTTGCATCGAATCCACGTATTGGCAAAGTTGCTTTCACTGGTGAAACAACTACAGGCCGTATGATCATGCAATACGCTTCACAAAACTTGATTCCGGTAACATTGGAACTTGGCGGTAAGTCACCGAACATTTTCTTCGAAGATATTATGGACCAAGACGATGCTTTCCTTGATAAAGCGGTAGAAGGCTTTGTATTATTCGCATTGAACCAGGGGGAAGTATGTACATGCCCTTCACGTGCACTAGTCCAGGAATCTATCTATGATAAGTTCATGGAAAAAGTATTGGCTCGTGTTGAAGCAATCAAGACAGGGAACCCACTTGATCCGAATACGATGATGGGTGCACAAGCTTCAAGTGAACAATTGGAAAAAATCTTGTCTTACTTGGATATCGGGAAACAAGAAGGCGCAGAATGCTTAATCGGTGGAGAGCGCAATAATATTGAAGGCGAATTCGCTGGTGGATATTATGTGAAACCAACTGTCTTCAAAGGAAATAACAAAATGCGAATCTTCCAAGAAGAAATCTTTGGTCCAGTTGTTTCAGTAACAACTTTCAAAACCCAAGAAGAGGCACTTGAAATTGCTAACGATACTTTATACGGACTTGGAGCAGGTGTTTGGTCACGTAATATGAACACAGCATACCGTTTCGGTCGTGCGATTCAAGCGGGTCGTGTTTGGACAAACTGTTACCATGCTTACCCAGCACATGCTGCGTTCGGTGGATACAAAATGTCAGGTATCGGTCGCGAAAACCACTTAATGATGTTGAATCACTACCAACAAACTAAAAACCTACTTGTTAGTTACAACGAAAACAAATTAGGATTCTTTTGATCGAAAGGGGAATGACCAATGATTGAACGCGTTACTGCAACGGACGCCACGCTTGAACTGATCGAGTTATTGAAAAGCAAGCACGGTCCTGTCATGTTCCACCAATCAGGAGGTTGCTGTGACGGGTCTGCACCAATGTGCTACCCGGAAGGTGATTTGATAGTGGGAGATCAAGATGTACTACTCGGTTCAATCGGCGACAGTCCCTTCTATATGCATAAGAGCCAATACGACTACTGGAAACATACTCAGTTAATTATTGATGTGGTAGATGGTCGAGGCGGCATGTTTTCACTGGAAGGCGTGGAAGGGAAAAGGTTTCTGACCAGATCTCGCGCGTTTACGGCTGAAGAGAATAAAGAAATTCAAGCAAGCTCAAATTAATAGTTTTTGAAAACCGTAATGTTTCGAGTGAAAACTTGAGGCATTGCGGTTTTTTTGTTGGGTAAAATTGGGCGGAAGGGAATACACCCCTCGTGAAAAGGAACAAACCAAATTGAAAGGGAATAAATGCTGCGCAAGAGAATTAAAGGGGATTTCCTAGTGTTTGTAGAAAAGTTATGAAATAGATTTAACCCGAACTCATAAGAGACGGATAAAGTACAATCAACTAAAAGGAGTGATACCGGATGGGCTACATATTTTTAGCAATATTAATCGGTGTGATTGCTTGGACACTTTGGAGACTGGGAACTAAACGTCGCTTACCAATGAATCATTACATGCCATTTGATGATGCAATGGAAGGAAAGAAAGATGATAATAATGCGTCATCGCTTCACGATACAAAGCATGAGATGGAATATGAAGAAACCACACCTAAAAAAGAAGAGTAATCTTTAATTGAAAGCGGGTATCGTATGCTATTTCGAAGAAAAATGTACACTATTAAACCTGAAATGCTGGAGACGTTTAATCACTTTTTCCACACCTATTTATTGCCGAATCAATTGACGCATGGTGCGCGTTTAATAGGGCGTTGGGTGAACGGGGATAAAACAGAAATTATGGCTATGTGGGGTTACCGTGATCGCGAGGATTTTGAGCGTGTGGATCAAGCGATTCGGGTTTCTGAACTTCATGAAACGGCACAAAACTTCCGAAAAAAATTACCACCATTATTTGAGACAAGCTCTGAAGATTTTATGGAATGGACAGGTGATTATTCAACCCCGCGATATGTGGTGGCGGTCTCTGCGTTCATTCAAAATGAAGCGGGGGAAGTATTGTTGGTTCGAAATGGTCACAGATCCGATACATATGAAATGCCAGGGGGACGAGTCGAACCGGGTGAGAGTTTAAAAAAAGCCGTTGCAAGAGAAGTTTTCGAAGAAACGGGAATCCATGCGGAGATTGGGGACATGGTCGGCGTTTATCAAAATGTCACTAGCGGAGTCTTTTGTATTGTATATGCAGGGAAGGCGGTAGCAGGGACACCTACACCTCAACCGGGCGAAACGATAGACGTACAGTTTGTTGAATTGAATGAAACGAATATCAGCGAATGGGTTACAAGAGAGCAATTTGCTACTCGTATTCATGATGCCATGAAACCTGGAAATGTCGCATACGAATCGTACGAAACAAAACCTTATCGTTTGCTTGAACGAGTGGATAGTAAGGAATGAAAATAAACCATTTGTTGTTTTCCGTTTCTGATTTGGAAAGTTCTATTAGATTTTATGAGGAAGTATTTGGAGCCAAGCTAATGATGAAAGGCAGAAAAACAGCGTATTTTGATTTAGAAGGTGTATGGCTAGCGCTGAACGAGGAAACCGACATTCCACGTAATGAAATAAAGGAATCCTACACACATATGGCTTTCACAATTACCGAGGATGAATTTGAAGAAACTCTAGTCAGACTGAACCAATTGAACGTTTCGATTTTGCTTGGCAGGGAGCGGGATGAGCGGGATAAAAAGTCCATTTACTTTGAAGACTTGGATGGACATAAGTTTGAATTTCACACGGGCACATTGCAGGATCGACTGGAGTATTACAAGAACGAGAAAGAACATATTGAGTTTTATGGCTAATCTTGAGAATGAGTTTTAGAAAGTAAAAAAGAAAGCTGAACATGGTTGGAATTTAATGTTCATGGGACTGAAGGAATTAGTTGAGATTGGAAAAGTTAGCTATACAGGATAAAAAACGTTTGAGCAATCAAAAGTAGTTTTAGAATACTTGAATAAGAACAAACAGGACGCTTTCTTTAGTAAGAAGGCGCCTGTTTTTTGACTGATGCTTGAGGGTGCTTTCACTTCACGGTAGCCTTTTAATCTTACTTAAGAACTAACTAATTCCCACTATAGTAAGGAGGCAATTGGCCTCACTATGTGCAGACAAACTTCCTCGTTCAACTTTATAGGATATAGTATAAATACCTTCTCCAGCACTTTGACGAGGGGGCAAGAAGTTTTAATTTTTGTAAGAAGAAAATCACTAAAAAAATGTGAAGGAAGGTTATTATGGGTTCAAGAATTATGCATAGTATTATAGCCTATAAGATTACTGAATCAGTTTCAATATCAGATAAAGCTTCATTTTTATTAGGAGGGATAGCACCAGACGCGGTGTCTCCTAAAGAGTTATCACATTTCTTTTCAGGCGAAGTAGATGATTATTCAAGAAATGTGGATTATGAAAATTTCATTGAAAAATACAGTTCTGTTAAAAATAATTCATTTATCTTAGGGTATTATTCACATCTCATCGCAGATGACTTGTGGTTAAAGGGGTTTTATTTACCGTGGTTAAAAAACAGAATGGAAAACGATAAAAATATTTTAAATCTGTATCATGGGGATTTTCAAACTCTAAATGGGTTGTTATTGGATTATTATGGAGTCGCAGATGGAATTAAAGAGATTTTCGATAGTAATGGTTCAGTTATAGATATTGAAGAAGTACACTCAAAAGACATTAGTGACTTTATTCCATATGTTTTAGAAGATATGAAATATGAAAATACACACAGTAAACAACAATTAAACGTTTTTACTTTTGAGCAAATCATTGGATACATAGAGACATCAATTCAAAAAGGAATCATACATATAAAACCTCTTCTAAGTTGCTGCGATACAACTAAAGGGCAGTTTAGTTCAATAAAAACCAATGATAAAATGATGTGAGTTACTAACGGTTGGGCTCTATGGCACAGTGTTTTTTGTTGTATGGATGGCTAACGGGGCAGGTTAATGAAAATAAATTTATATTAGTAACGAAGAATGAGGTGGGAGAGTTGAACAGAGTCACGTATTTTATCGTAAATGCATTTACTACAGATCTTTACAAGGGAAATCCCGCGGCAGTATGTTTACTGGATTCAACAATATCTGAGTTGACCATGCAAAAAATTGCTCAGGAGATACCCGTACCAACAACAGCTTTTGTCCAAAAAAGGGGGAATGATTTTTTTCTTAAATGGTTTACTCCAGAGATGGAAATTCCGATTTGTGGACATGGAACAATAGCCAGTGCTTTTATTGTTTGGCAACAATCGATTTTACCCTTAGATTCCCCTATTACATTCCAGACTTTAAGCGGTCCTTTGCAAGCAAGATGGTTTAATGAACTGGTAGAAATAACAATTAAGAAGTACCAATTAGAAGAGATTGAATGTCCTTCAGAACTTGAAGAATGGCTCGGTACGAAACCGAAATATGTAGGGAAAACAGATTTGGATTATATTGTGGAACTAAGTCATGAAGAATACATTGCAGATTTTGAACCTGATTTTTCTGCAATGAAACAGTTTCCTGTACGTGGTGTTTGTATCACGAGTATGTCTAATGAGGAGGGAATTGATATTGTCTCTAGATTTTTTTCACCAGCACAGGGCATTGATGAAGACCATGTAAATGGTTCTACCCACGGTGCATTAGGACCTTACTGGTGTGAAAAGTTATCAATAGAAAGTATTGTCAGCAAACAGCTTTCAAAACGAGGTGGGTTATTATACGTAACACCAAAAGAAAAAGATGTTGCCATTGCAGGTACAGCGGTACGGATATTATGGGGTGAATTATTAATCTAAGTCTCTAATATCGAGCTAAAACAACTAAAAGGTAATAGCTTTTCTTCTACAACTAACGGGGCAGTTTAGTTGAAGAAGAGAGATTTCTTAAAAGGTATTTTAATAAGGATTTGCAGAGTAGTATAAGGAGGTCAAATTCCTTTTGAGAAAAACACAAATAAAAACTCCTTGTGGTTATAATTTCCCCCAAGGAATTTATGTTTTTAGTAAAGCTCTGGGGTTGGATATTGAGTGTTGGTATATATCTAGATGGGACATCCTTTCTGATCCTCTATTACAAGATTATCAGGTGGGTCCTATATAAGTGTTAGGTTTAACAGATGCGGTTACCTGTTTCCACTGATTTTCATTCATACCATAGGTATACGACATAATATTTGAAGGTGTAAAATTTAAAATGTTAGAACCCCAAATTACTTGAGGAGTGGGTGCATTAAAAATCGCCAAAAGATGTGTGTTATCAACTTCATTATTTGTGAATACAGCATATGAAACCCAGAGTTGGGGTACTTGGGGTACCATAATTAAGAAAAAAATTTTCGAATCACTTTACAGAAAAAGCCGGCTCACTATAGTAATAGTGAGGCCGGCTCTTTTCGTATTTTTAATTATTGGTGCAATACAGTTACTGTTTGCGGACTTGTCGTTACTTTAAAGCCTTGCTTGTTTACTACTTCTGCTGAAACTGTATACGTACCGCTTGGAATATCCGCTTCTGGAGTCCATTTCAAGTGAATTTCATGCTCATTTTCAGCTACAATCGTGTCAACTACCTTGCCGTTTACATCTTTAACGTTTATTGTCCAGTTCACACGGTTACTGGCAAACGCATTAATTTGGGCAGGGGTGGTTGTGTTTACGTTGTTGTTTGGATACACGGAGAAATAACTTACAAGCATTTCTTCATTAATATAAGAAGGATCTCCCCAAACCGTATAGCTGTGGTTAAAAGCATGGTCTGCACCTAACACTACCACACTCTTCGGCTCTTCTTTTACTAGTACAGAAGTTTGTCCCGGCTGTAAGGATTCATACTTACCGTTATACCAGATGATTGCTGCGTTATATCCGCTACCGCCCTCGTTGTCCACTGCCTTGAAAGAAATTTCATATTGCTCATCTTTTGGCTGCACTTGAATATCAGATACAACTGGGGCAACAGAATCAACACGGATTGGAAGCTTCACTTCTTGTGGCTTCGCATTTGGATAATCTAGTGTTGTTTTAATAACAAAGTTGTATGTGCCATCCTTGACTGCTTGTCCTGCCTGGTCTTTTACGTCCCATAAATAACCACTATTCATATAATCACCGTATGCCATAACATTTTTACGGAACTTCCACGGTTTCCCAGTATATTCACTAAAATCGCCTAGGTCTTGAACCATTTTTCCTTGATCATTCTCCACGTACATTTCTGTCTTCTTTAAGTTGCGAAGTGCTGTAAATGTTGGGTATACACCTGGCAAGACAAAGTTTGGAGAAATGACAATTCGGTCCATATTAAAGGTTCCCGTATACGGGTCATATCCCAACGGGAATTGTGCTCCTTCATCGTTCCAAAGCACGGTATATCC
>NZ_JBFUJC010000140.1:0-7820 GCF_056401595.1 Paenisporosarcina sp. P4_E4_2
GGTATTGATAGCTATTGGCACAACTTTTTGGTTGTTGAGAAAGGAAGAAAGTAAATGATTTTGATTTATTTATCTGAGACGCTATTATATTTGTGTTTCTCACTCATAACGGGTTCACTCATCTTGTCACTTATACCCGGAAGTAGAAAACCGGAAATAACCATTCGTAAACGATGGATTCAGATTTCTATTTTAGGAATTGTGATCTTTTCCCTCTTTCCGGTAATACGACTCGTACTCTTTCTTTACGAGGACATTGGGTTATGGGTAACCATACAAAATGTAATTTCTACCTTTGAAGTCGGGCAAGCATGGTCATTTACGCTGTTTGTATCAATTGCATTTTATCTGTATGTCTCGRTCTTCTCGATTTTCACTAAAAAAATTCACACGGTCATTTCATTGTCCTTCACCTTTGTTCTTCTCTTAGCGTTGGGATGGGCGAGTCATTCAGCCTCTCTGAACGAGTGGAGTGGATTTGTAGCGCATTGCATCCATTTCCTAGCGGTAACAATTTGGGTCGGCATATTGATAGTAGTCAGCTGGTTTTCGGTGAATTCTGCAAACTGGTTAACGTTTTTAAAATGGTTTACGCCGGTAGCCATAAGCTGCTTATTGGTAGTAGCTGCGTCAGGGTACTTTCTGATGACTTTAGTTATTGATTTGAACAATTATGCAGATACTTGGATTCTCCCATATGGACAATCTTTGCTTATTAAGCACTTAATACTTATTCCCATTATCTTTTTTGCAATTATCAACGGAATTTGGATGAAGCGAAAAATTCAAAAGGACTCAACTATTAATCCACGTAATTGGGTTAAGGCGGAGAGTTTTACTCTACTATTAATTTTCTCGTCGACAGCTGTCCTTGCACAACAAGAAGCACCACATGACATTGACTCAGTAGCTSCCAGTAATGGAATGGCGAGATTATTTAGTACAGTTTACTCCGAATCCATTTCTTTACCCATCGATGCTTCCATGGATTTAAACTTGTTAGGCATACTCTTTTTTGGACTATCCATTTGTTTCTTATGCCTTGCTTGGGTTGCGACGGTGAAAAAGTTCTCACCTCTTATAGCCTTTAGTATGAGCATGTTATGTATAATTTCCATGTATTTAGGGTTAATGAACAGTGTAGTTTTCTAAATAAGTAACACCAATTAAAGGATTGTATTTCCTGGGGCTTCCATGGCAACCCAGAAGAGATTCTTCTCTTATATAGGGTGTTGGAGAAGTCGCGCTATATATAATAGACGTAATACATAAAGGGCATGGATATTTTCATTGAAAATTGTAAATGTTTATAAGAAAGCAAACCGAGGAAAAACTGCAAAGACAGTATATTCTCGGTTTTTCTATAGGCAATGTTTAGTTCAAACTTAATAGCAATTTCATTCCTAACCTGGATCCAGAAATGAAACAATTCGCAAAATTAATGGAAGGTAATAAAATAGAAAACTTGAAAAAAGCAGTTCATCAAAAAAGTGTTGGTCGTAATTTTGGAGATATCCCTCAAATACGCATAAGCCCGTTCTTTTATTGAACGGGTTTAATACATGTAAAGGTGTGATTTTAATGAAGAAGGCAATATTTTTGGATCGAGACGGAGTTATTAATGAAGTGCTAACGGATAGAGTTAAATTTGTAAATAAGCCACATGAGCTATACTTCTTACCTGGTGTTCCAGAAGCAATTAAAAAATTGAATCCTTTCTTTGATTTCATATTTGTAGTAACTAATCAAGGCGGTGTTGGATTGGGATTCATGAAGGAAACTGAGCTAAATAAAATACATGACCATATGATTTCTGAATTAAAGAAGGAAGGGGCAGTTATTCATGACGTGGCTTATTGTCCCCATAAACCAAAATCGGGCTGTGCCTGTCGCAAGCCAAATAGCAAATTAATTATAGATCTTAGTAAAAAATATGATATTGATTTATTACAATCCTACATGGTGGGAGACACCGATACAGATATTATTGCAGGGAAAAAGGCAGGGACAAAGGGAGTATTCTTGGGTAAGAGTGATCCGCTTGCAGATGCTGTTTTCCCGGACTTAATAAGTGCTGTGGATTGGATTATAGAAGATGCTACTGCGAAGTAAAGCATGCTTGTTTGACGCTTTAAGAAGATAGTGTCCGCTTTAGGCAACTTTTTGTTCTTCAATTCGGTATCAAACATTGTGTAGCAGATTTAGGTGTTTTCGGGATGTTAGGTGAATTTCATGAGGATATGAAAATTGAAGATTACGAATGGATACATGTTAAAGGAACACTTTCGTCCGTCTATTATCAGCCTTTTATATCCACAATCCCTGTGTTAACTGTAAAAGGATGAAAAAAACAAAAGAACCGAAAGACCCATATTTATAGAACATATTAATTTTTTGTGAAAAGAAACGTAAAAATAGCTACTTATAACGTTTCCATTACCACTTGGTAATAAAACAGACGAAAAGGGTGGACTTTTCAGATTATTACGTCGTTATGATAAATACGGATGGAACAATAAATCAAGATAAGATAGATGAGAACTTCATGAAAATAATTAACGCAAAGAAAATCTTGCTATGGATTCAAAAATGACTGCCTTTAATCGGCAGTCATTTCAGACTGTAGACAAACAAAAAAATAAATGTTGATTTCCATTGCGGCAGTAGCTTTGAAATAAAGTTTGATAATTTAAAACAAAGTCCGATAATTTCTAAAAAAGTTTGATCATTTATTAATAAAGTTTGATTAAAATTATCTCACCTCTATCGTTTCTTAGAATTGAGGTGATTTTGTTTTTTTTTTTTTTGGATATTTATGTTAATTTCACTATAAAGATTGTGAAAAAATGTACTTAAACTAACGGAGCAGGTTAGTTCAATAAGAAGGCTTTTTTTGGAATGCCATTGAACAACGATAAAAGGTACATTCTTTCAGCTTTTTTAAGCTGATACTTTAGATAAGCGCCCTTTAATGGAATAAGCAGGAATTTTTGAAAAGGTTTCGAAGTAGTTATTATACTGACGATTTTCCAAGAAGCAGGATAATGCAAGAAGGTATATCAATTCTTTTAAGTAATGTAAAATTCAAATAGTGGAGAAAGAGAAAGAAATATCAAAACTACAGAGGTGGCTTGCTTGCTAAGAGAAAAATTAAAGAAACGTGCAATATCGATGGTCCAACTTCCTGGTCATTTTCAACCTCACATAGAGGAGTATGTTGAGCGAGAGAATGGAGAAGGGGAGGCAATGTTTTCATGGACAAACGAAGAACAAGATGAGGGTATTACTATTAATATGGATTTATCTGGTAATTTGACTAGTTTATCAATTGATAGTAACGATAAAAATTCAGATGTGATTCCTTTAAATATAGAGGAAAAAAGAGGATGTGCCGAACAATTTTTACTTAGCCATTATCCTGAAGCATTAAAAGATTTAACATACTATAAAACAAAAAAACTTACTTGTGCAGACCGTTTTTACTATGAACAAATCGTAATGGACTTACCGTTAGAACATGCTGGTTGTTATATTGATATAGACCTCGCGGGGAATATTGTTAAGTTTACATATGAAGGTGTGAAAAGGATTCCTGATATTCCAAAAATGTTGATTTCAAAAGAAAAACTGGTTGAACATGTACAAAATAGACTTAATTTTCAACTGACAATTGCAAATTTGTATACTACTATTCATGATGTAGCAGAAGATGGAATCAGTCTTGTGTACGAACCTGAGCAATTTTTCATGAAATATAAAGCGGACGTTTTGAAACCAACGTTAACGATTATACATGACGAAGACGATCCGCAAACATATGTCTTGCTTACTCCTCCTTCGAGTACGACCGTACGAAAAGATTTATCTATTGAAGATATCATTGGTATTACCGAGAGGATGGAAGTCATTCGTGAAGTAGATATGGGGGAAGAAACGGGCATAGTGTGGCGTGATCGGGACTGGGAGATGAAGGAAGGGGATTTATCTATAAATGGCTACTTCAATAGACAGTCAGAAGATACAGTTAAAGCCTTCATTTCAAAGAAAACTGGTAAAGTCAGAAGCTTTATGTGGTTTAATGAACGAAGTGGCGATCTTAGACTTAGTCGTGAGGCATGTTATCAAAGAGCCATTGTGTTTTTACAAATGAAAGTTCCAGATTATTATCAGTATCTACAACTGATTGTTCGAGAAAACGAGGATGAAGAGGATGATTCTTCAATGAAAGAATCATTTACATTCCATATGCATAACGGTCATGGTATACCAATTCAACTAGGATTAGTTATGGTTGTTGTTAATCGTCAAACAGGACAGGTTGATCATTATAGCGGACCGCGTTTTGATATGGAACAATTGAGCCAAATCCCTGTAGAACCGGTTATTTCTAAAAAAGAAGCAAGTGAAATGTTTATCAATCATTTGGATTTTGAATTAGCTTGGAACAAAAATTATGATAGTGAAACAGAATCCTATATCCTTGTTTATCAAGCGTGTGATCGTCATTCCAGGACCTCCATCCAGTACATTGATGCCATGACTGGAGCAGTTATTTCCAATATAGATAAATAACATGTGATGACGTCAAATTGGACAGGTTCATAGGGACAAAATTAACTAACCAAATTACAACTATGTTTTCTTATTCAACTAAATCTATAGTTAATTAAGAATTAAGTGACTTTAAGATGGTTATTCCATTAAAGGGTGCTTTAATGGAGGAAGGATCACAGAAATAATCAAACTTTTTTATAAATGAATGATTCAATTGAATATATTAAGAGTGTGTTTTGATCAATTTTTTTTTCAAAACAGACTCTTTCTTTTTGTTCATTTATCAAGGTTATTAGTATCAATTTGATCAAACTTTATTCCAAACCTACATCTTCAACTCACGGGTGCTTTACTTCAATAAAAAGTTAGGCCTTTTTCTTCTTTAACTAACGAGGCAGGTTAGTTCAATAAGAAAAATTTTTCGAAACTAATATGTCTTCAAATACGTATAGTTGATGGAGGAGGATTCCCATCATGTTGTATTTATTCATTTTATTTCTAGCTACTCAATTAGGTATTTGGATTAGGTACTTTGTTAAAGGGGTTATTGAACTTTCACAATTGGGTCTTAGCTGTTTGTTTTTAGTAGCTGCGGTAGTATTTTTTATTATTGAAATTATTCAAAGTAAAAAAGATGCACAGTTTAAACCAAAATCAGAAGATCTTTGGCAAACAAGATTAACAGAACGTTCTAAAAGGACGGAAAAGAAACTTACAAAAGGCAATCAACGTATTTTTCGCTATAGGCGGTATTATCCTACTTTTTGGCAACGTTTATTTGTTGAGTTGGTAAATGCCCCCGATAAATATATCCATCTGGCTTTTTTTAATGAAACCAAGCGAGTAGAGTGGCAAGAGTATAGTAAATTTACTTCTAACAAAGCTGTTTGGAAAGTAATAGAGAATGGCATAGAAATCGCGGAAGCTCGTTATACCCCGAAGATAAAAGATAAACTAAATTTTGAGGATAAGTTAGCCATCCATATTCAAGACGAAACCTATCAATTACTATCCTATAAAGTGAGTAATCAAGTTTTGGTTTATAAAGAGTCACAAAAGATTAGCGAAGCCGATTTGTCAAAATTAGTGATGGGAAATTTAGAGTTTCGCATACATGATACGAATGAAGAACTATTAGCCATGGCAATTGTGCTATTTCAATATTTACATAAAAGTGGCTGAATAGTTGAAGGTGCACATAGAAAGTACATAATAAATAGTTTTATCTGAAGCCACTACTTTACTCGATTTATGGGATTTCCGAAATGTTGGAGATTCCCTGATAGTGATAAATAATTAAAGGAAAAAGATTCTTCTTCAAATAACGGGTGCTTTTTAGCTTAAGATCATCGGGCTGCGCCTCTTTTTTCTTATTCCACTAACGGGGTAGGTTAGTTCAATAAGGTGTATCTTTAAAATAAGAAAAAGTAGTCGATGTAAACTGAAAGTAGGTGACTACCAATGGAGAATCAATATATTGCTCTTAGTGCACAACTTGGAGATCAAAAAGCTGATAAGGCTGTCGGACAATTTATTACTCGAATAAATATTCTCCTTAATAAGCATTGTAATAAAGCTTATTGCCAAGAAGTTGATGAAATCGCACCAGCTATATTTGTTGATGGCGATCTATGGTATTGGGAGTTTGAAGGCTGTCAGAAGTTACGCTTAAGTAAGAAAARTCGGTATATTGAAATCCACATAGGTATGCCACGTAACAGATGGGAGACTTCAAATACCATAGAAATTAAGAAATATCTTATTAATAATTTGAAAACCGCGTTGGAACTTATGGTTAATAGGTTAAAAAAAGAGAAATATGAAGTTAATGATATAGATTTAATGAGTGACTTTTCAAAAGTAGAAAAGGACTTCTTCTTCAACTAACGGGGCAGGTTAGTTCAATAACAAATAGGGGGTAAGTATGAATAATAAAAAACTAAACCAATTTACATTGGTAGATGTTATTGAAAGGAAAATACATTTCACAAATACAAATACTATAATCAATAAAACAGATTTTAAAGATGATAATGAGGGTGAATTGATGGCTTATAACGAAATGTTAGCGGACGTTAAAGAGATGAAGGAAAATGAATTTGTAAGTAAGTACCTAAAAATAATAAATAGACTTGCGGTACAGTTTGAAAACGAAGAATTTACAGCTAAAAGAGAAATAGAAAAAATGTCTGGATATAATAATGCAATTGTCTCTATCTTAAAGTGTATAAACCCAATTCATGAGTATGATTTACAAGATTAAATCATAAAGAAATTCAAATTTGCCTTATTGAACTAACGGGTGCTTTACTTCAATAAGGGGTAAAGCCTTTTTCTTATTCAACTAACGGGGCAGGTTAGTTCAACAAGAAAGATGTTAAAATGTATGACAAGTCGTTTAGTTGGTTATTCCGTGTACATGTTCAAATCGATCGAAACCAAGAGTGTTAACCGCAGTGAAGAAAATATGAGAAATTGGAATTAGTAAGAGTGTATGAATAACTTTATAAGTTTTTATCTCACATAGTAAAAAACCCATAAAGGAATTTCGTAACAAAATCCCTTTATGAGTTTTTTTATTTTTAATCAAATGTACGGAAAATCTTCTGCTTCAACCACTATTATTTGTTGTTTTTATACTCAATAAGTTCAGAAATAGTTACAAATTTGTACCCTTGTTTTTGAAGTTCAGGCAAAATCTCCTCAAGTGCTTTCACCGTCTGTTTACGATTACCACCACCATCATGGAAAAGAATTATGTCGCCCTGTTTTGTAACATTCAATACTTTATTGACGATTTTTTTAACACCGGGGTTTTTCCAATCCTCTGTATCTTGGTGCCAAGACCACATTACAACTGTGTATCCTTTGTCCACAGCCAACTTGATCATGTCATCTGTATATTGCCCGCCAACAGGTCGAAACAACTTTGGGTAAGAACCCGTAATACTGTATATTGTTTCATTGGTCTGTTTTAATTCTTTCTCTAATTTTGTGATTGTTGTTTTTAAAGGATGTGTATATGTGTGATTTGCTATTTCATGCCCTTCATCGTGTACTCTTAATACCAGTTCCGGATATTTTTCTGCATTTTCTCCAATAATAAAGAAAGTAGCTTTAGCATCGTAATTACCTAATAAATCTAAAACTTCAGCAGTATATTTTCGGTGGGGACCGTCGTCAAATGTAAGAGCTACTATTTTTTCTTCCGTTTTTATATCCCACACCACTTCCCCAGTTTGTTCGTAATGGCGACGTCCCTTATC
>NZ_JBFUJC010000141.1:0-7795 GCF_056401595.1 Paenisporosarcina sp. P4_E4_2
GGATAATCTTCGATTGCCAATATGCTTAATTCCTCCCATAAAACAAGCGGGTCCTTTTCGTGTCTAGAAAATCTACTTAATATCTCATCACCTAGAATATTTTTTATATATACCCAATTGTTTAGTACGTGTTCTAAAAAAGGAATATTCTTATGCAATACTGTCGTAAAAGGAACAAAACTCGTCTTATCTCCACCTATTCTTTCCCTTGCATTAATAAAAATATCTAATCGGTCTAAGGTTACCAGTCCACAAAAAGCAGCCTGTCTTCGGGATTCGTAATCATAGCCATAACACACAACTGTATTAGTTAAAGCATCAATTACTTTTGTAGATTCTAAACTATTATATTTTATATGTTTATGAAAGCTTATTGAACTTTCTGCCTTTACTATCGGATTAACTTCATGGTCATATAATTCCAATAAAGAAATATTGAAATCATTGTAATCTATACCTTCGCCAAGTCTTTGAGCAATTATTTGTCTTAATTGAGCTGGTATCGGAAACGCAATCCTAAGCAGATAATCTCTTATTTTTTTGTCATCCCCATAATTTCTAGCAATTATTTCATAAAGAGCGTCACGTTTTAAAACTTCTTGTTTTGCAAGTTCCATAACCCGTGGTTCATCTGAATAATTTTGTAGTAAATAACTAACTGCAGCTCTATTGTTATTATATAAATTATGATCATTAAATTCTGTGTGTTTGACAAGGCTAATTAGATGTTCCAGTATTTCATTCTTGAAAGAATGGTCTAAAACCCTGTCTGCTCCTATTAATAAAAAATCAAGACGAATAAGCTCGGGGTCTTTTAACAATTCAATAATTCTTTTTTGTGCAGAAGATTTGTCATCAATAATTGTTGCAATTAAATGACTGATTAGCGATAAATTCTTAGCGGATTCATTAACAATTCCACTGAGAGTGGTGGCAACTTGTTCATCTTTCATACCCCATCCTTCAATTAGTGCATTAGCCGCCCAATGGGGAACATTAGATGTTTTTACTTTTTCTAATAAAATATTCTTTGATGTCTTAGTACAACCAACAAGCGCAGCACCGACTAAATTCATATCATCGTGTTGCCCTTTAAGAAGCCAATCATCTATGGCATCAATTATTAAACTATTATCATGATACTTTTCTTTTATTAATTTCCACACTTCGGATCGGATCAATAAAAAAGGGTAGGTTTCTTCTCTTATTTCTTTTAGACAAAACTGTATAACATCTTCCTCATCTGAAAAGTCATTAAGAAGAACCTTTATTGCTATTTCATAATCTAGCTCTTCAATATTAGGCTTCCTCATTACAGCACTAAGGCAAGCTGATTTCACATCTTTATTTTTTGACCATCCTTTTAATAATAGCTCCCAAATTTCATCTTTAAAATGATAGTTCAATCCTGAATTTCTCATGCCTAATTTTAGCAACTCCAGTAAATCCTCACTGCTCTGAATATTATTTAAAACATTTGATTTTATTGCAGTTAGTCTTAATTCGGGACTTATTGAGTTTCTAGCATTAATTAAAATATAGTTTAATTCATGATGTTTTGACCAACCATATATTAAACCCTCTAATATTAATGCCTTTGTCATTGAATCTCTAGGTCCTTTTACAATACTAACTAAATAATCACCTAACGCTTGATCCCCTTTATTCTTTTTAATTAGAGCATTAACAGCTGCACGCTTATTGTCAAATTCCTCATCGAATAGTCCCCTTTTAAAATAATGCGTTAAAGTGTTATCCGAATCATTCCAATCACTCATTGCATCAATAAGACCTTCCCTCCAATTTGTACGGCTAGGAAACCATTCACTAATCTTATTCTTTACTAATTCTTTTAGGCTTGACGATTTTAAACCATCTATTACTATTTTTAGAACCCTTTCACGATGAGGCAACCAATGCCCTAGTTCAACTTCGTTAAATGCATTTTCACAATATTGTTTAGCTAATAAAACTGGCATATTGTAAGGGCCGAAAGTGGCTTCATATACTAAAAGGTTAATGTTTAGCTTTTCAGCTTTGCTAACCTCTTTAGTATCAATACTTTGTATATATTGTCGAATATCTTCTGAACGATTATTAATATGAAATAGTCCTAGTATAACTTCATACCATTGTGGATTTGTGCAATTGTTTTGAATTACTTGTATTTGCTTTTCCTTATTATTAGTATAAAGAAAAAAAGAAGCTAAAAATTCTTGAAATGCTCGATGAAAAAAACCAATTTCATTTGGGGACTTGCTCACAAGTAATCCCAAATTCCCTTCACCAAGGGATAAAATTGCATTACTAATTCTGTAAGCATCTTTCTTTTCTAATCCAAAACCGATATCCTCATCTCTTAGAAATGATTCTATTTGGAGAATTGCTTCATTATTAGTAATGATACCTTCACTATGTTTCTCATGAATGATAAAAGCAAGAAAAGACATTACTCTCTTAATTTCATCATCGTTAAGTTCGAGCGGATTAACTTCAAATCCTGCAGCTGCAATCCTTCTTTGTGGGTGTGTAGAAATAAAGAGCTCAATTAATTTTTCGTATGCTTTAAATCTATTCTGTGGTAGCCTTGCATCATGGATTTTTAATAGAATTAAAAGTGAAAGTAATAATGGAATCTTTGCAAGTTCACGTAAATCTGACGACTTCTCAAGTTGACTTATAAAATCCTCAATTGCCATATTTGTTCTCCGTAAAATTTCATCTTTCACAACATTTTGCTGACTATTATTTTGGTACCAAAGGGTAAACCAAATACTCAGTAATTTCCTTTGTTGGATATTTGAAAAATCACTTAACTCACATATATCCCAATCTGTTGAACCAATTCCTACTCTTTCAAAACCATGTGGACGACTTGTCAGAATTACAGGGATATCACGTTGCTGTGCAAATACTTTTAATCTATCTAAGGCTAACCTCGCAGATGATTCAGTGGTCCATTCATCCAAACCATCGACCAGCAATAAAAGTCGATTATCTTCCAGAGCACGTTCAACAAGTGGCCAAAGCCTCTCTTCATCCCAACTTTTTAACCATCCCTTTAAAACATCCTTTATAGAACAAGTTCCTGCTGGGGACTCGGAAATGTATTTTGTCCATAAAGCAAAAGGAAGCCAAACCGGTAAATAAAGGCCCCATTTCTTTGAAAGAAGGCTTAATTGAGGGGATTCGCCTAACAGGTCAATGGCTATAAATCTTAACAGTGAACTCTTGCCACTTCCTGGTCCTCCTAAGATAATGTTACGATTACCATTACTAGACAACCAAACATCAAGATCTTGACGATGTTGATAAGTAGTTATTTTTTTTGATATTGTCGAAGACGATCTATGCTCTTCAATCGACAAATCAAAATTTGGTAACTTCATATTTTGTTCAATATTTTGAGAATCACCACTTAATTGAAAGGTTCGTTTATCAATAACGTCCGGTATAACAAACCTATCTTCTAGACTTATGGAGCTCATATTTATCTGGGTTGCGGCTGGTAACCCTGGATCATGTGTTTGAAATACCCTTTTATAAAACATCCTCATTTGATTTCTGAATTCAGATACATGATTACTATCTAATCTTGAACCTAATTCTTTAGATTTCTCTATTCCACAAAATGCATCTACCCAAGCCCTACCAAAGAAATCATCCACCAACTCCGGATATAGTTTAAGTTTAATAGATAAAGTTTCCTTGTCCCAAGGAATAAAATTGATTCCGTGTTTTTGTAAAACTTTCTCTTGATTCACAATTTCATCTGCACGATCTGTTGGTATCATACTTTCTGATGTACATAAAACAAATGTGTCAGTCTTATCTACCCAATCACCTTCAAGAAATTTTTCTACAGCTGCTTTTATTTGTGAAGGACCAAAAACCTTAACTCTCTTACATTGATAAACTGAATACTTTTTTCCAAGTTTCCTTGCATATAAATCAATTCCTTTTTGATCTTGGCCACGTGTGCCATAAAGTTGACAATATTCCACTTTTTCCTCTAATCTAACTAACCGTAAGCAAAGTCTTTCGAAGTCTTCCCAGGCTAACTCTTCAAATGGGAGTTCTTGGTATTTTGTTTCAATTGGAAGTTTAATAATTGTCTTGGGTGGGGTTTCAAGCCAAGTTGGAATAAAATTGTTTTTCTGTTCGGTTGTCATAGTTTTAACATTCCCCTCTAAAATTGTAATCACATAGTATCTGAAATGTTATAAATTTTAAATCTAATCGCAGGGAGATTTCTTATTTTTCTTTAACTCAATTAGGCAAACTACCACTGCACTGATAATTTAGTTTAATCTGTTGTATTTAATTAAGGCTTCCTTAACTAATACGTCTAATGCACCAGGAAATAATATTTTAGATGCATTGAGTCTGGCGAAGATGGGTAGATTTGAACCTTTAAAATTTAATTGACCATTTTCGTATGTTATCTGAACGGCATTTGTTTTTGAAAATGCATCTAATGATAATTTCCTTTCAGCGTTAGGGTTATGAAAAATGAATACACCATCAGATAATTCCTCTGGGTTCTTTTCGCTCACCATCTGTAATTTATAATGAGGAGCTTCAAAGTCATGACATATATTTAATACTGTTTGAATATTATTAGACGCATCGACACTCTTAGAAATTGCTAGTGAAGTAAGCTTACCGATAGTAATGGTGCAAGAGAATACTACAGCTGAAATATTTTTATATTTTGGGTCTAAAAATAAGCCAATTGGTATCTTTGAACCAGTATCCGTTTTAGTAATGTAATCCTTTTTCTCATATGAATCTTGCCTCGAATTAAAATACCATCCATATAATAATGCCAATAGTGGATAATAGAACTCTCTTCCGTAATTTACTTGATCAAATGATCCCAGAGCAATAACAAATGGAACATCAACTTTTATCCATTTACAGGTCGTGTAATCTACTAAATGCTTTTTGTGTTTAGTATTAATTGCATTGGAATGTCGTATTATAGACTCATTTATATAATCTTCAAAATCATCTTGTAGATAAGGGGGCGTTAGGGAACTTAATATATCTTCTAAATTTCTATCAGACTCTGGTCTGCCAATTGAAATTACAGCTTCAATATTAATTGGTTGTGGGCTAGTAATAATGAAATCAGGTCTGTTATAAGTTTGCTCAAGTATAAATCCTGCTTCCTTAAAAAAAGCAAATAAGAAAAATTCCCATAAACTTGAATGGAATGTTGTTTGAAACTCTTTAAGGATTTTATTATCTCTGTCTATAAATCCTTCTGTCCATCCCGAGAGGATTTTTCGTGGTTGAGAAAGCATCTCATGATCTCTTAATAAAATAAATTTTGGATGTAGCTGTTCATCAGTCAAATCTAGGTTTTTTTCAAACAAATTCAATACCATAACAAACCTACTTTCTATTAAAATTAACATAGACTCAACTAAAAACATTAAATAATTACAATGTTCAATAAATTTCGTTTAAATTCACATCATAAACACTCGTTCAAATAACGATTTTTATATTCCACTATGTATTAATCCCTTTATAGGTGTTATGTCTATTCTCTATCTTCAATTTCCCTTTTAACTATCTTTGTCCTGTTTGACCGATAATGAAGATAACGATAAAAGATAACTAATACATTGAATTATCTCTCCTTCACTTCCAATATTAACCTAACTTAGTCGGTAAAGGAATCACTCTTCAACTAATCTGCCCCGTTAGTACAATAAATACAACAAAAAGGAAGTTAATCCCTTTTTGAATCAACGTCCCCGTTATTTCAAGGGAAATATTCCATAGGCTCTGAACAATGAACGTAACCATTGTTTTTGTTTAATCTGTGTTATGTCATTGTCTTACAATGTTCTCAATAACAGATGTCTACTTAAACTAACCTCCCCATTTAGTTTAAGTAGAAGCCATCACAACGTTATATTTATTTTTAAATAAATATCCAATTAATCATTTGATTATGAATTGGTGAATGATAAACGGGTATGTAACAAAACTTTCCAACCGATTTGGAATACCTTTTATAAACAATTTTTAGGATTGTGCCCTTTATTTGGGAACACTCCTTTTTTTTCTACTAAACGTTTAAGTAGGCAGTTCTTGAAGAACGTTCTGCAGCTGGACGAGTAGTAGCTAAAGCGCGAGGCCTCTTGGCGGACGTCCAGAGAAATACGGAGAGAAAGATATAGAAATGATGAAAGCTCTTATTGATGGAGGCACCCCAATTAAGGATGTGGCAGAAAGATGGGGCGTTTCTCGAACTACCATTTATCGCTATTTGGATCGTAAATTATAGATCTCACTTTCTAAAAATCAAGCATAAATTTGTTTCTATTAGACACGACTCAAATAAAGAATAATTCGTAAACGGCAACGTGAAGAATTGTTTTGGCTCTGGTTACGACGATGCAATAAATTGGTGTGGAAAAACGACTTTATATTAACTAGTCAGGTAGTACGTAGAGTCCTTATAGTTTTAACTATATAATAGAAGAAACTCAATATTTAATTCTATGAAAGGTAAAATAACGCTAGCTCCGGAGGGATGGAAATAAAATTACATAAATAACATTTCAAAAATTTAAAGGTTTATTCTTAATTTAATAGAATTATTATATGGGGTAACCAATAATTTACAGAGGAGAATAATGTTATATGCAACTTAAGTCTTTAAAATTGAGAAACTTTAGGGGTTATAAAGAAGAGATTCAAATAGATTTTGAAAATTTAACAGCATTTATAGGGAAGAATGATGCCGGAAAATCTACAGTATTAGAAGCTTTAGAAATATTCTTTAATAACTCAGTCGTAACATGTGATAGAGAAGATCTGAGTGTTAGTTCAGTAGATCCAAATATCGAGATAACTTGTATTTTTAATAATTTACCTACTGAAATCACTATTGATAGTACTTCTACCACAACACTAGGGAATGAGTATTTACTTAATCTTAATAATGAATTAGAAATTAAAAAAACGTATAGAGCTACGGCTGCTAAACCTAAAGCAATAACTTCTATAATTTGTAATCACCCTAACAAAGAAGGTTACAATAATTTATTAGAACTAAAGCAAACGCAATTACGAGCACTGGCCACCTCTTTAAATATTTCTCCAGAAGATTATAACCGCAGTAGTAATCCAAGTATTAGAAGTATTATTTGGAGTACTACTGATAATTTAGAGCTTACTTTACGTGAAATTCAAGTTGACAAGGAGGATTCAAAAAAACTATACGAATCATTGGAAAAATATCTACCTATCTATTCTTTATTTCAATCTGATCGCTCTAGTAAAGATGATGATAAAGAAGTTACCGATCCTATGAAACTAGCGATACAACAGGCATTGGGAGAATTAAATGGTGAAATAGAAAAGATTAAAATGGAAGTAAGACAAAAAGCACTAGAAACAGCCAATAGAACGCTCGAAAAACTGAAGGAAATGGATAATGATTTAGCTTCATCATTAATACCTGATTTTAAATCCGAACCCAAATTTGATTCTCTATTTAAATTAAGTATTACTTCCGATGATGGTATCCCCATTAATAAACGTGGAAGTGGTGTACGACGATTAATTCTTCTGAATTTCTTTAGAGCCGAGGTGGAAAGAAAACTTGCCGAGAGCTCATCACAAAATATTATCTATGCTTTTGAAGAACCTGAAACATCACAACWTCCTAAACACCAAGAGATGTTAATGAATGCTTTTATGGAACTAGCCTATAATACTAATTCACAAGTTATTTTAACTACACATACTCCTGCACTAGCAGGCCTATTAC
>NZ_JBFUJC010000142.1:0-7788 GCF_056401595.1 Paenisporosarcina sp. P4_E4_2
ACGATATGCTTTACCAATATTTAGCGGAATAACAGCACATTGTCATGTTTAATTGGCTGAACTGAAAGGAATACTTTCAGGAAAGGAGCTGATTAAGAGTGAGTAAACAACAAGCATTGAATATTTTAAAAGAAAGTCGCACCGGCACGATGGCAACGATTAAAAATAATAAACCACACTCAAGATACATGACTTTCTTCAATGAAGAATTCACTTTATATACGCCAACCAATAAAAACACGCATAAAGTTGAAGACATTGAAGCCAATCCATATACACATATTTTGATTGGCTATGACGGAGAAGGCTTCGGGGATGCATTCCTAGAGATTGAAGGCAAAGTAAGTGAAAGTAAAGACGAAAGTTTGAAAGAAAAAATTTGGAATGACCATATGAAAAATTGGTTCGAAGGTCCAGAAGACCCGAACTTAGTGATATTGGTTGTAAAACCAGAAAGCATTCGTCTTATGAACAAAAGTGGAAAACCACCTGAAACCATTGAATTTTAATAAATGCAAAGCTCACACTCAGACTGAGGGTGAGCTTTTTTGTGTAATGTGAAAGTTTGTGAAAAAATTAACGCTCAAACAGCGATGTTTATCGCTCAAACTGAACCATTTATCGCTCAGAAAGGTCTCAGAGTCAAGTTAACTTGTCCCTGAGATGACGGTTCCTCAAAGTGTGATTTTTAATCTCTCTCCATTGCTTTGTAGTACCCCAAAGCATCCCTTAAAAACTCTTCTTTCATGCCTGTCCGCGAGTTAATTCGTTGAATCCATTCCTCCAAGTTTAAATCGGAATCTTCCGCATGCAATTTCTGTGAAGTACTTAAAAAACTTCTCCAGTCATCAAATTCCCAGTGAACGATCTCTTCTTCCAAAGGAAGCCTGATTTCAACTAGCGGCTTCTTTCGGAAAACTTTTTGCACACGCTCTGAAATGGCCCACAACAAATGATCATCGAGTGGCGTCATATCGTATTCTGAAGTTGATACTTTCCCATTCGGCCTTTGATATGAAATGGTGGTCTTGTATCGTTCTGTCCGGAGTTTTACTTTTGCAGCAGGAAAAAATCCTTTGACATAGTCTTGGTGGTTAACCCGTTCTGCATCCACAGCGATTGGCTGAATCCATTGATCACCGAGATCGCACAAATAGCAATGTCCTTCACCATCTATCGCAATTACAGCAACATGTGCCCGTTCTGCATCGACATCATTCGTAATTCCATAAGCTTCAATACCTGCAGCACGGAATTCTTCAATTAACCATAGCGACAAGTCTACACAATTCCCAGCGACACCGAAATGCTCGAAATGCTCCTTAATCAAAGAAACAGGACGCTGTGCTCCACCACCTGATTGCTTGGACCACCATAGTTTCATCAGCGTATCCATAGGCTTGTCGTCAAATTTTCCCCATACAGCCAATATCTCTTTGGGTGCTTGCATTCGTTTCATCCTCCTTACCTTCATTAACATCATATCGTAATAATAAAAAGGATTCTCCTAGTTTATGGAGAATGATATAAAGATTCAATGACTCGAAAGGTGGAAGAGAAGCTTGGTTTAATATCCAAGATCCAGATGGGAACGTTGTCATGATTTGCAATTTTTGAGGTGTCTACATTGAAAGTTCTTTTCATATGCATTTAATGACGATGGTTAATTTTCTAATTGAAAGGAGCGCACTAAATTGCAATCTCTTAAACCGAAAAAGAGAAGTGCTTCCCGTATATGGATGGGAACTAAAGCTTATCGACTGAAACGATATGCTGAATGGGTACTGGATGAAAAAAAGTACGCAAAAAATAAGCGAAATGAATCACTGGAATATCGAGTTTTCAAACACAAGACACCGTTGCTGCGTCAGTTAAAAGACGTGGACATGCAACTGCAATATAATAAAGTCGTGAATTTAAAGATTGCGGCTAAAAAAGTAAGTGGAATCGTCGTTCAGCCAGGTGAAACGTTTTCCTACTGGAAGACAATTGGGAAAACAACGAGACGGAAAGGTTATCTTGACGGCATGATTTTGCATTATGGGAAAGTGCGATCTGGTCCAGGCGGTGGCCTTTGCCAATTATCCAACCTGATTTACTGGATGACTTTGCATACTCCACTTACTGTAACAGAACGCTACCGTCACAGTTACGATGTATTTCCGGATTCCAAGCGCAGCCAACCTTTTGGAAGCGGGGCAACTTGTGCATATAACTATTTGGACCTGCAGATTAAAAATGAAACGAATGAACCTTACCAACTAATCATTTACGTAACCGATCAATCTTTGGTAGGCGAATGGCGATCGACACAACCTTCTTTGACGACCTACAATGTTTATGAAAAAGAGCATTGGTTCACATTAGAACAATGGGGCGGGTACGTACGTCACAACACGATATACCGTGAAGTACTCAACCGTTTCGGAGAACGAATCGATGACGAGTTCATTACTGAAAACCATGCCATTACCATGTATGAACCTTTTCTGACGGATGGAAAAGCATAAAAGAAACAGCTCAGCAGGAATCTGCTGAGCTGTTTTATTGTTCGTCTAATAAAGAAAGAAAAAATGACTGTTTCGATTAACATTTACGGATGAGGTTTATATGTTTTGTATAGGGGTAAATTTGAATTAGAACATTAGAAACATTCAACTAACACAAAATATGAGGAGGAAACTAACATGGCAGATTGGAAAAAAACATTATTAGCAAGTAGTCTAGTAGGTGGAATCGTTTTGGGTGGTTTAGCAGGTTGTGGTGACGGAGTTGACCAGGATAATGGTGTCAATGATGGTGACCAGAAGGACGAAGTAGATTCTGAAAACAAAAACACTGAAGAAGGCGAAGAATAATTCAGCCGATTTAAGGAGCGTAAAGCTCCTTTTTTTTATGGACAATAAGTGAAGTTAATGGGTTAAGCCTTGTAACACCATCACTCTATAGCTTTTTAGCAGTTAAGAATTTCTCTTTAAATATGTTGCTTAATTCACTCCAAACGTCAAATTTATTCCCATCTAAATCATAAAAAACAAAGTTTTTTCCTGCATGCCCGCGGTTTTCGATATCGCCAATTCTTATTTCTTTTTCATTGAAATCCTTGTGTATACTTTCTAAAGCAGATAATCCGTTCACTTCAAAGGTAATAGAGAAATGTTCATTCCCATTAATGTCATAGAAGTTCGAGCTTTGATTATCTCTAGACTTAACAAGGAATATACTTTGGTTGGCTAAATTAAGAATAGCTTTATCGTTGTCTTTATAGCTTAATTCAGCACCTAATTTGTGTACATACCATTCCGAAGATAGCTCTACGTCGGTAACAGGTAAATATGTAGTTCCTACTCTTAGTAACTTTTCCTTCATCTTATAATCCTCCCCAAAAATTTTCTAAAATTGAGTTCTTCATCCTATTTCTATTTTCGATACTACAATGGGGAAATCCTGTTTGAACTTATGAACTGGAAACCGATCAAATAAAAAACCATCTCCTTTTTTTCGGGAGATGGTTTTCATTATGATTTGAATAAATTCAGCCAGCCTTTGTATTTAAACCAGGCGAACATTAACAATCCGATAAGTGCCATTCCGCCTAAAGCGAAAAAGTAGCCGTATTTCGTCTCGAGTTCCGGCATGTTTTCAAAGTTCATGCCATATACCCCTGCTACAAATGTTAGTGGAATGAAAATGGAGGATACAATCGTTAAAATCATCATGATTCGGTTCATTCGATTGGAGTTCATTGCCATATAGCTATCTCGTATATCCGCTGTAAGTTCTCGGTTTGACTCCACAATTTCTGTCAGTTTGACGAGGTGATCAGAAATATCCGCAAAGTAGGAATGTTCGTGCTGTTGAAGGTTAAAACTACTCGAGTTTAAAACTCGGTACATCAAATCACGCATCGGCAAAATCGTTCGGCGCAACCATAACAAGTCACTGCGCATTTCAAAGACAGTATCCATCGAAAAATGCTTCATATCAAACGTCATCTGATCTTCAATTTCGTTCAAATGGTCCTCAATCTTGTACACAAGTGGAAAGTAGGAATCAACCACTTTGTCGAGAATTTGATACATCGCATAAATCGCTCCACGTTCCCAGAAGGAGGCATCGCGTTGCAATTTTTCTCGAACCAAGTCCAATTCTTGAACGGTATTATGATGAAAAGTAACAACAAAATTCTTTCCAACGAATAAATCCAATTCTTCTGCTTCGAGTGTCTCTTCATTCAGCGTATGGACGACAAAGAAATGATATCCATCGTGGTAATCGACTTTCGGGCGCTGCAAGCGGTGTAAACAATCTTCAATCGCCAGTGGATGGAAATGAAAGAACGAATCAAGCAAAGCCCATTCAGTGGCTGATGGTTTGTCAAAATCAATCCAGTACCAGTCGAATGACTTTTTATGTAGATCTTCTAAAGGAAAGTCCATTTCTAATTGGCTATCAACGGTAACTCCAAATGTTCGAATCATAAGTAAAACCTCGTTTCACACTGTAAATGCTAGTAGTAGTTTACCACGAAAGTTCGATGTGCTTGTATTGAAGCCAACAAAATTCGTTTGAAAAAGGAGAAGTTACCAGTCGATTTCTTATAACTTCACATTAAAAGTTCATTTTCTAAATAATGTCTTAACAAGTTATTCACATCCTCTTCATATTCATCTATTACACTAAAGGTGCAAGCTCAAATCCAAGGAGGTCCTACATGAGTCAAACACGTTTGAAAAAGAAAGCTTTACCTATCGCAATCCTTTCGTTTTTAGCCATCAGTGGAGTCGCGGGAACCATTGCCACATTTCCATTTCATAAACGACAACGAATACCTCTAAAAGCTAGATAAAGGAAAAATAAAAAATGCGATTTAAAGGAGAGTCATTAACGTGGAAATTCAACGAAGACCTTGGAAAAAAATATCTTTGACGCGATTTATGGACTTCATAAGTAAGTCCACTCAAAGAGCACAAGAAAAGAGATTTTCTCAATTAAATTCATCACAGACACCTTGGAATTAACTAAACGCAATCATAAATAAATAAATTGATTCACTTTACTACTCTCATTTCTTATGGAGAGTTTTTTCTTGTTTAAAAACTCCTTCATACGGGAATTTACATATCTTTAATAACTTTTACCACTCCATACGCTGACAGATACGAAATCGGGATGAGAAGAAAAAGAATGATCAATCCAATCATCGTACCAAGTGGAGAGATAGGAAGTAGATTACCTGCAAAAAATCCAAGTATCTGAAAATAAATGACGAAAATGACGATGGACATGATTAGAATAATCATCTTATTTTTGAAGGTTTTCATTGTGATTCTCCTTCCGCAACAACCAAATATAGTACCATTAAGTATTACATTTACTTCCAATTGTTACAACTGTTTCTTTAAAGCGAGCGCATCGTTTGACTCTCTGTAAAATATAGTTTATTCTAGCCATGGAATTAATAAATTCATAAAGCGCCATTTTCACAATGGCGGCCAAGTTTTCTAGGGTTCCGCAAACAACCGGTTTGGTCTGGTCCAAGAGAAAACGCTTTGCACACATGCAAAGATACACGGAAGGATAAAAGCCTGGGAGATGACGTATGATACGTTTATCTCTCGGGCTTATTTTGATTTGGAAAAGGAGTATGTTTTCATGAATAAAGAATGGATGAAAGTCTTCATAGCAGCATTTTTTGAAGTGTTTTGGGTAATTGGTCTCAAGCATGCGGATGATATTTGGACATGGTTGGGCACGGCAATTGCGATTTCAGTGAGTTTCTATTTAATGATTATGGCAGGGAAAACACTTCCTGTTGGAACCGTGTATGCAGTGTTTGTCGGACTTGGTACAGCTGGTACAGTGATTGCGGATATCCTCTTTTTCGGGGAATCATTTAGTATCGCAAAAATTGCCTTGATTGCACTTCTGTTAATTGGGGTTGTCGGGCTTAAGCTGGTGACAAAAGAACAGGAAGAGGTGGAATCCTAATGGCGTGGATATTCTTAATCATTGCTGGATTGTTTGAAATGACAGGTGTGGCGATGATCAGTCAAGTGCATAAAAGTCGCAATTGGAAGTCCATTAGCGGATTGTTCGCAAGCTTTTTGGCAAGCTTCCTGTTCCTTGCACTCGCCATGGAAACCCTTCCGATGGGTACGGCATACGCAGTGTGGACAGGTATTGGTGCTTCAGGTGGAGCGATTTTAGGCATGATTTTATACGGGGAGCCTAAAACATGGTTGCGCATGCTGTTTATTGCCATGGTGTTAGGAGCGGCTGTCGGTTTGAAATTTATTTCTTAGGACGGTCATATCTATTTCCCGGCAAACATAGCATAACTTTATCACACACATAAAAAGCAGTATATTTTAATTTGTTAGAAAATTATGTTGACAAGTATTTTGCACCCTGTCATAATCCAATTTAGATTTTAAAAAATATCATATCTACATTTTTCTTATCAAGAGCAGGTGGAGGGACTAGCCCTATGAAACCCGGCAACCGACTTACGCGAGTAGGCACGGTGCTAATTCTTGCAGCAGTAGCTGACAGATAAGAGGATGTTAGTTCAACTACTAACCTCTTCTTTTTTGTGAAGAGGTTTTTTATTTTCCCTAAAGAGGTGGAGACATTGAGTGAAGTAATCGCGACTTATTTAGTCCATAGCATAGAAGAAAATTTAGAAAAAAAAGCAGAAGGCATCGCACTTGGCTTGACGGTCGGATCATGGACCGACTTACCGCAACTGGAACAACAGCAACTGAAGAAACATAAGGGACGCGTTGTATCTGTCCAAAAAGAAAATAGTCAATTAGAAAGCCGAACGAAAGGAATTATTCGCATTGCATACCCCATGGCGAATTTCAGTCCTGATTTGCCAGCCATTTTAACGACGACTTTTGGCAAGTTATCACTGGACGGGGAAATCAAATTAATTGATTTGGAGTTCAGTCCGGAATTAACGGGCCACTTTCCAGGGCCGAAATTCGGCACAGAAGGAATCCGACAATTGACAGGCGTGCAAGAACGACCATTTGTCATGAGTATCTTTAAAGGCATACTCGGGAAAGATTTGGGCTTTTTACTAACACAACTCGAACACCAAGCACGCGGTGGTGTGGATTTTGTGAAAGATGATGAAATTTTATTCGAAAACGAGTCGACGCCTTTTGAACAACGGATTGTAAAAGGACGTGAAGTACTCGAGCATGTTTTCTCGGAGACAGGTCACCGCACACGTTACGCAGTGAATTTGACAGGACGTACATTCGACTTAAAAGACAAAGCAAGACACGCGACAGAGCTAGGGGCAGATATGTTGCTGTTTAATGTTTATGCATACGGATTGGATACACTGCAAAGTTTAGCTGAAGATCCAGAAATTGCGATTCYGATTATGGCACACCCAGCCGTTTCGGGAGCATTCACTCCATCCCAAAAGTATGGTCTCTCAWACCACCTCGCACTGGGTAAATTATTGCGACTTGCCGGGGCGGATTTCTCGTTATTTCCTTCACCATATGGCAGTGTGGCCTTGGAAAAATCAGAAACACTACAAATTGCAGATGCACTCCATGTTCCTGGTTTGATAAAGACCTCTTTGCCAGTGCCTTCAGCCGGAATTCATCCGGGCATGGTGCCGCAACTGATTGAAGACTTTGGTATTGATTCCGTCATCAATGCAGGTGGCGGGGTGCACGGACATCCAGCAGGTTCTGCGGCAGGGGGCAAAGCATTCAGGCAAGCGGTTGATGCAACGCTTTCAAGGAAGACCTTATCAGAGGC